>CAZGGF010000218.1:0-5371 GCA_964524715.1 uncultured Verrucomicrobiota bacterium
CGGGATGGTTTTCTACCGCGGCGAGTATCATCTTTTCTATCAGCACAATCCCTACGGCTGGCCGTGGGGCAACATGCACTGGGGCCACGCCGTCAGCCGCGACCTCGTCCACTGGCAGGAACTCGGCGACAAGCTGGGCCCGGATGAAATGGGGCCGATGTTCAGCGGCTCGGCGGTGGTGGACTGGAAGAACACCAGCGGCCTTGGCAAAGACGGTCAGCCGCCACAGGTGCTCATCTACACCGCCGCCGGTCATCCGACCGTGCAGTGCATCGCCTCCAGCATCGACGGGCGCACCTTCACCAAGTTCAGCGGCAATCCGGTCGTGAAGGAATTCACGCCGGGCAATCGCGACCCCAAGGTGATCTGGCACGAGCCGACGCAGAAGTGGGTGATGACACTCTACGTGGGCTTCCCCGATCCAGCAAAGAAGGATGCCAAAGGCAAACCGGCGCGGCGCGACACCATCCATTTCCTCGGCTCGTCGGACTTGAAAAACTGGACCGTCATGAGCCAGACCGAGGACTTCTACGAATGTCCCGATTTCTTCGAATTGCCCGTGGATGGTGATGCGAACAAAAAGAAGTGGGTACTGACCGCCGCGAGCAGCGATTACGTGATCGGCACATTCGACGGCGCGAAATTCACTCCCGAGACGGAGAAACTGAAGGGGCATCGCGGGCGTGGCTTCTACGCGGCGCAGACGTTCAGCGACATTCCCGCCAAGGACGGCCGCCGCATCCAAATCGGCTGGCTGCAAGCGCCGTCGCCGGGGATGCCGTTCAACCAGGCCATGAGCCTCCCGATTGAGTTGAAGCTCGTCAGCACTGCCGAAGGGCCGCGGCTGACGTGGACACCGGTGAGGGAATTGGAGAAGCTGCGTGCAAAGTCGCATCGTCCAGGCGCGCGGACGCTGAAGGAAGGCGACGCCAATCCGTTTGTCGGCATCAGTAGCGAGTTGCTCGAGGTACGCGCTGACTTCACGCCATCAGCGGACGCCACGGTCACATTCAACGTCCGCGGCGTTGAAATCGCCTACGACGCGGCGAAACAGGAACTCATCGTCAATCATCACCGTGCCCCCGCCCCGCTCCGCAACGGCCGGCAGCGCCTCATTATATATGCCGACCGCACGGCGTTGGAGGTCTTCGCCAGCGACGGTCTCACCTACGTGTCGATGCCAGTGATTCCGAAAGCAGAAGACAGGTCGCTCGGACTCTCCGTCAAAGGCAGCGCGGCGCAGTTTACAGCGCTGGAAGCGCACGAACTGCGCTCTGCGTGGAAATAACTTCAGTCCCGGGGCATTCTCCTCCTGTTCGTTCTCAAGCAAACGCCGCTCGTGCTGTCCGACGGGGTGGCGTGCTCGCGCAATTTTAATCCCTGCTAAAGTTTTTTCCACACCACCCGATATCCTATTAGGAGTAAACCGGGCGTCTCACTAGCCCGGATGTGCTACGTATCGTAACAAATGGTGCACCCGCACCGGAAAGGAACAGTCATTGATGATATCTAGCGTCGGCGGCAGCAGCGGCTACAGTTCCCAGGCACTGGACGCCATGTGGGAGAAACGGTTCCAAAAGACGGACACGAACAGCGACGGCAAGATCACGAAAGAAGAACTGGCCACGGCCATTCCCTCAGACGGGAAAGGGCCGAGCGCGGACGAGGTTTTCAGCCAGGTGGACACGAATCAGGATGGCGTCATTGATAAGACTGAGGACAAGGCCGCCTTTGAGGCGATGGAGAAGAATCGTCCGCAAGGCGGGCCACCGCCGCCACCAGACTCTTCCGACTTGGCCTCCAGTCTCCTCAAAACGCTCGACAAGGACGGCGATGGGAAGATTTCCGAGGACGAGTTGACACAGGCCATATCCGGAGACAGTCAAAGCAGCAACATCTCCGACATCTTCAAGTCCGTGGACTCCGACGAGGACGGTTCGATCACGCAGACTGAACTCGAGGGCTTCCTCAAGAAGATGACAGAGCAGATGCAACAGAACCCGCCGCCTCCACCACCCGACGGCACTAACGCCAGCTACGACAAGACAGCCAACGCCCAAGGAGAAACATCCGAAAGCAGCTTCTCCGTTCTGGCCTGAGGGCCTGAAACCCAAGCGACTGCCAAACATCGTCTGGCAAATGATTAGCCGGTGGCCACAAGCCACCGGCTAATTTCATTTATCCCTCCGGGACAGGCGTCTGACCGAGCAACGTCCCGTGGAAACGATATAATGATTACGGCAACACGCCCTTCCGCCAACTACCGTTCAGACCACATCCATACCCTTGGCTGATGCCTTGGGTCACCCTCGTCTCATGATTGCAGGTTGAAGTTCAGCACGTTTCGCGTGACAATAGCTACCTGCCCGACAACGCAAGAAACCAGCAACGATCCGAACGCTGTGCAGAATCAATTGAAACGCGAGGCAAGAAGATGACCACAATAAAACCCCGTTTGATGATGGCAGTTTGGGTTATTCTGGCACAAGCATCACTCCTGCTGGCCGATGAGGCCACGAAACAAAACCCGCCGCCGTTTTATCCCGACAAGATGAAGTTGATGGTGTGGTGCGATGCGCAGGGGACGGAGCATCCGGTGACGAACACACAGGATTGGCAACGACGGCGCGAGCACATCCTGGCGAACATGGAGTTGGTCATGGGACCGCTGCCCACGGCCAACCAGCAAGTGCCGCTGGATGTGCAGGTCGTGCAGACGGAAGAGTTGCCGACGCTGACGCGGAAGAAGATCACGTATGCGGCGACGAAGGATTATCGCGTGCCAGCGTATTTGCTGATTCCAAAATCCAAAATCCAGAATCCAAAATTCCCCGCCATGCTCTGCCTGCACGGCACCAGCGGTTCGCGCGGCCGGACGGCGGGCTTGGGCGCGGACTATCCCCGCTACACACTGGAGCTGGCCGAGCGCGGCTATGTGACCATCGCGCCCGACTACACACTGCTCGGTGAGAACCAGATCGATCCGACAACTGTAGGCTTTGCGAGCGGGACAATGATGGGCATCTGGAGCCACATGCGCGCCGTGGACCTGCTCCAATCGTTGCCAGAGGTGGACCCGGAACGAATCGGTTGCGTGGGCGTCTCGCTGGGCGGACACAATTCACTCTTCGCCGGCGTGTTTGACTCGCGACTGAAGGTGATGGTGTCGAGTTCAGGTTTCGATTCGTTCAGCGATTACAAGGGCGGCAACCTGTCGGGCTGGTGCCAACCGCGCTACATGATGCGCATCCAGAACGTCTACAACAAAGACCCGAAGAAGATGCCTTTCGATTTCCCCGAAGTGCTCGCCGCGCTGGCGCCGCGGCATTTGTATGTGCACGCGCCGTTGGACGACAGCAACTTCCGCGTCGAAAGCGTGAAGCGGTGCATTGCCGCGGCCTCGGCGGTGTATCGGTTGTTCGGAGCGGAGGACCGAATCGCGGCGGTCTATCCGCCAGGCACGCACGGATTCCCGATCGAAGCGCGCGAGGCGTCCTATGCATTTGTTGATCGAGTGTTGAAAACCCGCCCCAAGCTTCCCAGCCCATGAAACCCCATACTCTTTCCCGTTGGCTCGTTGCGTTGGCCGCGATGCTCATCGCCGCCGGTTCCCAGGCCGCCACCAACCCCGGCGATTTCTTCCGGCCGGCTCCGGATGCAGGCGCATCGCTGCCCGCGGACCGGATTTATCCGCAAGGCCGGATTTTTCCATTCTCCGGGTTCTCAGGGAAACCCGAGCGCGAAAAGGCCAGCGGTTTCACAATGCACGGCCCGGTGTATGGCGCCAACAGGCTCGGTGCGCTGGAGATCAACGAGAAGGCCGGGCTGCCCTTCCCCTACACCATCGGGCTGGACATGAAGTTTCACTCGGACAAGCCGCTGTCGCTCACCGAGGCGGAAATCAAGGAGGCCATCACGAAGCAGGTGGCCGAGGTCGTTTCGCGCAAGAGCATCTGCTGGTGGTATCTCCAGCCCGAGGAAATCCGTTACTGGCGCAAGAACGAACTCGCCTATCTCAAGGCAGCCTCCGAGGCCATTCACGCGGCCGACCCGATGAAGCGTCCCGTCTGGATGTATGACCCGAACCATCGGGACGCCAAGGCTCTCGTCCAGACGGGCGCCCACCTCGACCTGATCGGCAAGGGTTGCTACGTCAACTACGCCGGCTATCAGGATCGCCGCGTGTGGGTGCGCTGGGGCATGGAACAGGAGACCGAAGCCATCCGCCAGCTCCGTGGCCATCGCACGCCGTTGCTCGTGCCCGAACTCTGCAAGGACCCTGATCCGTCGCTCTTCAACCAGATTCCCGCGTGGGTCCGGCACGATGTGTATTGCGGCCTCATCCACGGCGCCAAGGGCGTCGTCATCTGGTCCCTGTTCAAACGGCCCGCCGTCCGCGAAAGCTATAACCTTTGGTATGACGCCTACGCCACCGCCGCCCGTCAGCTCACGGGCGAGCGGAAACTCGGTGAAGTTTTTCTCTTCGGCGAATCACGTAACGATCTGACGGTCAAACAACTCAGCGGCCCAGTCACCGTCACACTTGCCGACAAGAAGAAGACCGCCGAGGCCAAGTCGCTTTCCGAACGCGAGAAAGCCGGCATGGATCTCAAGTACCCGGCCTTGAGCTGGAGCGAACTGGCCCGCGGCGCCTCGCGCTACCTGTTTGTCTGCAATTCCTCGCCCGAATCCATCCGCGTCGCTGTGTCGGGGTTTCCGGTGACGTCCGTTGTGGAAGAGGCCGACACCGGCGCCGCTGTCCAAACCGCGAACAAACCAGCCCTTGAATTCGACCTTCCCGCCTGGGGCGTGCGCGCCTTGAGATTCTCGCGCCGATGATTTCACCAGTTCAGGAAGATTTTCAACTGACGCCGTCACCGCGACGTGGTAGTCTTTACAGAATATAGAAGGACACCATGATCAAGGTGTTAATGACGCTATCGCCGACCGCTTCGGTTCGTCGAACAAGATTTTCTTGTTCTTCTTGCCACCATAGCCTCTGTCTTTAGTTCTTGAGTGATCGACCTATGAAATACGGTGTTGAAGGCAACGTCCCCGCCCACAGGGCCAAGAGCAGTCTTCTGCCCCTTGTCCTGCTCCTTGTGGCCACCCTTGTGATTTCAACTTGCGCCCCGGCTCAGGCCGCTGAGCAACCAAAGCCGGCCAACGCACAGGCCGCGCCAAACCCGGAAGCCGAAGCGAGGGCTGCCTATGACGCGGCCGAGAAAGCAGCCAGGGATGCGGAAGCGGCAATCGCCCCCCTGAAGACCATCATGCAAAAGGCCGACGCGGCATCTGCCGAGGCGAGGAGAACAGCCGACACGAAGCGACAGCAGGCCACTGACGCGAAGAGACTGGCGAGCGAGGCAGG
>CAZGGF010000219.1:0-2570 GCA_964524715.1 uncultured Verrucomicrobiota bacterium
AACGACAACGTCGTTGGCTCGCCGCTGTTCACCAATCCCGGGAGAGCAAACACGAACTCGAAGTCGCGCCCGGTGCCGGCCCAGTTTGACGCGTAGTCGCGGCCAAAAATCGTTTGCCAGCCCTGGCGCGCAGGGTCAAACCACTGGAAATGATATTGCGTGCGCGGCGGGTCGAAATGCACCGGCTTGTTCAGCAGCCTGGGCCGCAGCAGCGTTCCGCCCAGTGGCACGCCGTCGAACAACACCTGCATCACATAGTTGCAGCCGCCGCCGGAACCCTTGGTCTGCGTCCGGGCGCGCAACGCGAGCTCGGGCCGCTCGTCATCGCCGAACTTCAGCGTCTCGCTTCGTCTCGTCCACGTTTGCCCCGCGTCCACCTCCAGTTCCGAGTCGTGAATCACGACACGTCCTGGCATGAGCGGCAGATTCTCCCAAGCTGCGGTTGCCAACGGAGGCTGAAACCAGATTGCTGCGAGGAGAAAAGCGACAGCAAACAGTCGGTGATTTTTCATAGGCGACGGGCCTTGTAACTACTTTTCTACAGTGACAACCAGCGGCGCCAGCATGCTCGGCGGGCTGGTCAACGCCGTGACCTGCACCGGCTGGCCGACGACGTGGAAATAAACCGTCAGTTCCTGACGTTGCGCTGCCGCGCGGAAACAACCATCCGCGCCAAGACGAAAGGCCGGCTCGCCGCCCGCACTGAAGTCCGCCATTCCGAACGCCACCACACGCTGTTTGTCGGCCAGATGGCCCCAGCCTTCGCAACGCTTGCCCGACGCGTAGATCGACGACGGCTCGGCCACGCCCGTCAACACTCGCCAGCCAACCGCGTCCTGTCGCAACACGAGCGCTTCATTGGGCTTGCGGAAGTATCCGTACAGCCAGCTCTCGACGCCGAAGTCCCAGAGCACTGGCGGCTCCGGAAACGCGAAGTGCGCATCCACGGCAAGAAGTGTCGGTTTCGCCGCCCGCTGTGTGATCTTCACCCACGATTTGCTGCTGACGTATTCGAGCGTCACCGCGCCGAGCCGCACCGTCACGTTGAACGGCCCGCGTTTGAGCACCTCGGCCTTGCCCGACACCAGCGTGGTTGTGATGCCGTCGGACGCGACGAACTCGGTCTTGCCGTTGATGATGGAGGTCAGCAGCGGTTTGCCGTCGCGGCGGATTCTGTGGGCGATGGCGTTCGATGCCACAGTGATTTCGTCTGCCGTCTCCGTCACGCCCAGTCCTCGCCCGCCTGGCTGTGCTGTTCCTCCGGAGAGTTCCACGCAATATGTGTCGGTTCCCTTCGGGCCGATGCTCGATGTGAAATCCACGTCCAGCCCGCGCACGGAACCGTCAGGCCACTTCGACATGGCTGTGAACTGCGCCGCCACTCTTTTGCCTTTCGCGTCGAGCAACCGCCCCATCGCTGCGTCGCGTAGCGCGCCTTGCGGAGCTTCCAGCGACGCGGTGACCGGATAACCGAATCGCCGCAGGCCGGCGGTTTCGGTGACGGTGAACTCGATAGGCGCTGCAAGCGCGTGAGAGACAAACACAATCTGAGTGCCAACAAACAAGGCGAGCAAGAAAGAGGTCTTTCTCATGCCGCGAGATTTACCGGACATCAGCGTCAATGTCCACCCCACACCACATCGAAGAAGCTGGAACCGCGCCAAGAGCCGCTACCGTTCGCAAAGATGCAACAACCGCGCCACGGCGCGCGCGATGAAAGCCACGTTCGGCGTGTCGGAGTGAACACACAGCGTGTTCGGGCGGCACGGCAATCGTTTGCCGGATTCGGCTGCGATGGTGCCGCTGGCCAGCAACACGCAGACCCGCTCCACCACGTCGTCAATATCAGTCCAGAGCGCGCCGCGTTCACCGCGCGGCACCAGCGAGCCGTCGTTGCGATAGCCACGGTCAATGTAAGCTTCCTCCCACGCTGTCACGCCCGCGCGCCGCGCGAGCGCCGCCACGCGTCCGCCAGCCTTCGCGTAGATCTTGGCGCCGGGCCAGCAACGTTTCACGGTCTCCACGTAGCGCCGGGCCACCGCGCCGTTGGTCTCGCTCGCGTGGTAGAGCGCGCCGTGCAGCTTCACATGATGCAGCTTCACGCCTTCGGCGCGCGCCAACCGATCCAGCGAGCCGACCTGCTGGAGCAGCAGCAATTCCATTTCGTCCGGTGTGACCTTGACCGGCGTCCGGCCGAAGTCGCCGCGGCTCAACGGCCCCGGATGCGCGCCGAGCCGCACACAGAACTGCGAGGCCATCCCAACACAGGCCTTCATTGTGGCAAGGTTGCCGGCGTGGCCGCCACAGGCGACGTTAGCCGATGAGATCCATCGCATCAACGCCCGCGTCCGTGCCAACGCTTCGCCTTCACCCAGATCACAGTTGAGGTCGAGTTTCATACCAGGAATGGAGATGCGTGTTTACGTATTCCCGCCCCGCGCTGCAAGCTGAAACCTCGCTCTTTGAAGAAATCGCGGTCGGGACACGGTTGACCCTCCAGCGAACCTCGCGCTTGCGCCTTGACTATCGGCGAGACATGCTTACAGACGCGAGAAGATTGCAGGCCTCTT
>CAZGGF010000220.1:0-1719 GCA_964524715.1 uncultured Verrucomicrobiota bacterium
AGGCCGTTGCCACGTTGACGACGCTGGTACTTCCGATGGCTGTGTGGGCCCAGGAGGCGGCAGCACCGGTAAAAACTTACACGCCCGAAGGCATGAGCGTGTTGGATATCTTGAAGGCCGGTGGCTGGGTGCTGGCGCCGCTGGTGCTGCTCTCGATCATCGGACTTGCGATGGTTGTGTATTACTTTCTCGCGTTGCGCCGCGAGAAAATCGTGGACCCGGATTTCATCGAAGGCTGCCGGCGATTGTTGCGCGACAAACGGTTGGATCGGATTGAGACGCTGTGCAATTCGTCCGGCCGGCCCATCGCCGGCGTTCTGCGCGCAGCGCTGGAGGCGCGCGTGGTGCGAGGCCCGGCAGACGCGCTGGCCATGCGCGAGGCGGCCGAAGCAGAGGGAGAGCGGCAGACGGCGGCGTTGTGGGACCAGATTCACTACCTGATGGACATTGTAGTGGTGGCGCCGATGATCGGGCTCCTCGGCACGGTGATCGGCATGATCCGGAGCTTCTCCGGTCTGGCGCTGGACATCAGCGCGGCCAAGCCGATCCTGCTGGCACAGGGTGTTTCGCAGGCCCTGACCTGCACCGCGATGGGGTTGTGCGTGGCGATCCCGGCGGCGATCTTCTACGCTTACTTCCGTGGTCATGTGAACAAGCTGACGCTGGAGATGGAGGCGGCGAGCACGGACTTGGTGAACCGTCTCGTGGCCGCTGACGCCGCGATCAAGCAAACCCCGGGCACCCCATCATGAACTTCCGCCGCCGCGTTCGAACCGAACCGATGGGATTCCAGATCATTCCCATCGTGGACGTCATCTTGTTGCTGTTGATTTTCTTCGTCTCGACGTGGACCTACGCGCATTGGGAGAAGGAAATGGATATCACCGTGCCGACGGCAAAAGAGGCGACCACCACGCCGCGCACGCCCGGTGAGATCATCATCAACGTGGGCCGTGCTGGCGAGGTTGTCCTGAACCGCAAGACGTTGACGGACGACGAACTGCGTTCGGTGCTGGCGCGGATCGCGAAACAGTTTCCCGACCAGCCTGTGATAGTTCGTGGAGATGAGACGACGCCTTACAAGTTCATCGTTCGCGTGCTGGATGTGTGTCGGCAGGCGGACATCTGGAATGTGGCTTTCGCCACCAAACCGCCGGAAGCAAAGTCGCCCCCTGCTGCTCCGAAGCGGTAGAACATCATGAAACCGAGCGCAAGAGTGTGCCGGCAGTCCTCTTTTCACGGCGTGTGGACAGTATTGTCCTTCACGGCAGTGGCTCTTGCGCAAACGGCACAACAGCAACCGGCGGGCTCTGTCGCTCCTGGCACGCCGTCTGTGGTGATGCCGCCCGCCGCGGTGATGCCGCCCTCGTCCGCCGCTGCGGCAGCGGCGCCGGTCCCGGTAAAATCACCTTTGCCGACGATGTCGGCAGCGCCCATTTCAACGAACTCGCCCGTCGGCTCGCTTAGCAATGCGGTGCCTCTGGACCCTGCGGTTGCGCAGCTCGATTTTGCCAACGGACTCTTCAAACGCCAGTTTTACGACATGGCGCTAATGGAGTACATCCGCTTCAAAGAGAAATATCCGAATCATCCGCTGGCCGATGAGGCTTACTACCGGACGGGCGAATGCCAGCGGGAATTGAAGTTCTTCGATCAGGCGAAAGCGACGTTCCGCAGCGTCACCCGGCAGTGGCCGGGCAGCGAATACTCCGGCCGGGC
>CAZGGF010000221.1:0-3305 GCA_964524715.1 uncultured Verrucomicrobiota bacterium
CTGCATCGGATTTCCACGGGCTTCTCAACACATAGCGACGTGGCGCGCCGGCGGGCAGCTCAAACGCCTGGGTCACATAGAGCTTGAACGTCGCCGGCTGATCATTGGGGTTGCGCAACGCCAGTGTCGCTTTGCGCGGAGACCACGCCGCCCAACCATAGACTTCGCCCAGAGCCGGATTGCCGCCGATCCAGTGCGAATCGGCGAGCACATCGGCGTTGCGGCGCGACCAATTGGCGGCCTCGGCGAGTGTGTCCCACATGGCGTCGGTCATCAACGACGTGTCTATGTGCAGTTCCGGCATGCAGGTTCCCGTGGCGAAGTAGGAACGGATCTCCGCCGTCACATCCGCCGGCTCGCGACTGACGCCAGGCCCCACGAGGTCGCCCATCTTTGTAAGGGACATCTTGTGAATGATGATCCCGTGGAGCATCAGATTGGCGATGGGAACGAGCGGCCCGCGTCGGACCGTGCCTTGGTAAATGGCGTTGTCGCGATAGGTAATCCACTGCTGGCGGTCCGAGCCCCTGCCGAGCTGGCCGTGATCGTGTTCCTGCCGCCAAATGGCATCGGCCCACAGCAACCAGAAGGGCGACGGCCACGT
This sequence comes from uncultured Verrucomicrobiota bacterium, assembly GCA_964524715.1. Lineage (GTDB taxonomy): Bacteria > Verrucomicrobiota > Verrucomicrobiia > CAIQCK01 > CAIQCK01 > CAIQCK01. The sequence goes on from CAZGGF010000221.1 coordinate 605, forward strand.
GCCAGCGGTGGGATTGAGGAACACGTCGGGCTTGAGCTGGCGCAGATCATCGCAGAGCCGCAAGAGGCCGAGGACATCACCGGCATACACGCCGGGGCCGAGTAGATTGTTGCCGGCGGCGAAGCGGTCGAACTTGAAGTAATTCACGCCATAATTCCGGACCATGTCGGAGCAGGCTTCACGGAAATGGTTGAAATATCGCGGCCCAGCCAGCGTGAAGTCCAGCCTCGCTCCTTTCTGAACCGTCTCAAAGCCCAGCCGTTGCCCCGCCTCGACACGCGCGGCCCGCCCCGAGTAACCGCCGCTTGGAGACAACCACACGCCCACGCCAGCGCGATATTTCGCGGCGGCTTCACGCGCGTTCGCGAAACCGTTGGGGAATCCTTTGTGGAACTTCCACACCAACCCGGGGTCGTCCCATCCGTGGTCATGAACGAAGGAATCCATCACCACGCCGCGTTTCTCAACCAGTTCGCGGCCGAACACGGCGATACGGTCCAGCCAGAGTTTCTCCTGTTGTTTGACGTAACGCTCGAACTCCTCCGGCGTGCCCCGAAGCCGGGCGTTCCAGAACCAACGGCCGCCCACCTGCGAAGCGCAGTTGTCATGCAGGAACATGCGATACGGCACCGGCCGTTCCCGTTCCAGATAGTGGAGGAAACCCCGCCGCTTCTGGCGTTCCGGCACCACGCCGATGACGCAACTGAACGCGGCGGACCGCTGCGGTTCGACGACCAGCCCATGCGGATACCTGCAACGGATCAACGCCGACCCGTCGGCCGCCGCCATCACCTCATTCCGCGACATGGGATGTTCGACGGCCACAAACGCGTTGCCGGCCAGAACGGGCGAGCCGTCCACGCTGCCGACGACTTCGGCTCCTGGGGAGGCCAGTTCGAGCAGCACCAGTTCGCTCAACTCGACGGTCTGCCGCGTCGCTTGAATCACCACGTGCTGGCGCACGTAATTGGCCCCATCGCGTAACACCGCGCGCCACAGCACCTCGAAGCCCGGCTCCGTCGAGACCAACCGGGCCGACAACTCCCAACCGCCAGATCGATCGCCCAGCCGCAGCGAACCGTTGTCCGGCTCCAGCCGCTTTAGCGCCGGTGGCGCGGCAAGTTTCAGCTCGGACGCCGTCATCGTGCGCGCCCGATGATCTGGCGGTTGTTTGAGAACAAAGTGGAAACATTCGCCATCCACGAACGAAAGGACGGTGGAAGATTTCCCAAACGTCAACCGGTCCGGTTTGAGCCGCCCGCTGTCGAATCTCCAACGCACGGCGATGGCGTCGTTTTCGAGCGTCGCACCTGTGGCCGAACAACTCGCTCGCGCCGCGCCGGGCGGCGGTCCGGGATAATCCACGGCTGCCGCCAGCGATGCCAGCAGGAGCATCATCAGGATGAGGATGTGTTTCATGGTTCTACTCCTTCGATTGTCAGAAGCCGCGACTTGGGCTCACCAGTCCCTGCAGTTTTTCCCCTCTGGCATAGCGCGCGAGATTGTCCGCGAACCACTTGTTCTTCTTCGCGCGAAGGTTCCGCGTGAATCCCGCTGTGTGCGGCGTCAACAACACACGCGGCTCGTTCCACAGCGGGCTGTCGGCCGGCAACGGTTCCGTTTCGGTGACATCCAGCCCGACGCCAGCGAGTTGCCCGTTTCGCAATGCCTCGAGCAGCGCGCCCTCATCAACCACGCCCCCCCGGCCGGCGTTGACGATGAAACTGCCGCGTGGCATCAGCTTGAGTTGCTCCGCCGAGATCATCCGGCTTGTGGCCGGCGTCTTTGGCACAGAACATATCAGCGCGTCCGATTGCCGCAGCAAATCGCCAAGCCGGTCCAGCCCCCACAGCGCGCGAACGAAGTCCGGCTTGTCGGCGGGAAATGCATCCACGGCAGTGATCTCCATGTCGAAGGCGCTCGCGCGGGAAGCGATGGCGCGACCGATCTTGCCGAACCCGAGAATGCCGAGTCTCATACCGGAGATTTCCACACCTGTCACCGCCTGCCATTTTCCTTCCCGCTGAAGGTCGCGCTGGAGGTGCAGATTCCGGGCGAGGGCGAACAGGAGCGCGATGGCGTGGTCGGCGACGGTGACCGTGATCGCGCCACCAAGTGTGGTCAGAAGGATTCCGCTTCCTGCAAATGCGTCATACAACATGGTGTCGGCGCCGGTGGAGTTGAGTTGCACCCTGCGGAGACTATCAGCCTTTGCGAGGTCCTTTTCCGGCAGGGGTCCATACAACACCTCGACGCCCGGTAGATGTTCCGCCAGACTCCGGCCCGGTTGAAGGAAGGTCAGTTCCACCTCAGGGGGCACCAAGGCTTTCAGCCCCTCATCGGATGGCACGTCGTTCTTCTCGCTGGCCTCGGGGCACCACACCGTCACGAGCGTTTTGATCTTTCTCACGGGCCGTTTCCTTTCCATGAATCCTTTTCCTGCGCCCCATCATCGCGTAGGCTGTCGGGTGGAAGCAACGTCCGGTTCTTGTCTGGTTCGCCAGATTACGTGTCTCAGATTGACATCATGGCCATTTTCAGCACGAACGAAATACACGTGAGTCAATGCTACCTGCGTCGCACGAGCGCGAGTTGGAAGCACGTCCGGCATGTGCATCGCGACATGAACGAATTGTTTCTCGTGCTGAAAGGATGCCTGAGCGTCGCCACACCACGCGGCGCGATCGAGGCGCGGGCCAAT
>CAZGGF010000222.1:0-14620 GCA_964524715.1 uncultured Verrucomicrobiota bacterium
GTTTTGGGTAAGAGCGATGCCGGCATCCTTTGCTGCAACCGCGACGCCGACCGCCAATTCGGCCGTGATGTCGCTGAGCTTCTTGTACAGATCCGGCTCCGCAAACAACGCCTCCAACATCGCCACGCCTGCTGCCATCGCGAGTGGATTGCCGCTGAGCGTGCCGGCTTGATAGACCGGTCCCAACGGCGCCAGCAAGTCCATGATGTGCGCGTGCCCACCGAAAGCGCCAACCGGCAGGCCGCCGCCAATGATCTTCTCGAGGCATGTCAGGTCGGGCCGAACGCCGCAGATTTCCTGTACGCCACCCCGGGCCACGCGAAAACCCGTGATGACTTCGTCAAAGATAAGCACGATGTCATGCGCCGCCGTGATCTTGCGGAGAAATTCCAAAAAGCCAGGCTTCGGCAGATACAAACCCGCATTGGCCGGAATGGGTTCAACGATGACAGCCGCAATTTCGTTCCGGTGGACCGAAATCATGGACTCCACAGCCACCCGATCGTTAAACGGCGCGGTCAGCGTCAACTTCGCGAGGTCCTCCGGCACCCCGGCGCTGTCAGGCTGCCCCAGCGTGAGCGCACCACTGCCGGCCTTTACCAGCATGGAGTCGCCATGGCCGTGGTAACATCCCTCGAACTTCAGGATCATGTTCCGTTTGGTGAAACCCCGCGCCAGGCGCAACGCGCTCATCACTGCCTCGGTGCCGCTGTTGACGAAGCGCACTTTCTGGATGGACGGGAACGCCTGGCGCACAAGCTGCGCCAGCCTTATCTCCTGCGCGTTGGGAATGCCAAAGCTCGTGCCATCACGCGCGGCTTTCGACACGGCCTTCACCACTGCCGCGGGCGCGTGGCCAAGGATGAGAGGTCCCCACGAACCGACATAGTCGATGTATTCGTTGCCGTCCACATCCCAAATCCGCGAGCCTCTGCCCCGCTGGACAAAGAACGGTTCACCACCGACACCTCGAAATGCCCGCACCGGGGAGTTCACACCGCCGGGAATCAACTTCTGTGCCTCGGCGTAGAGTTTGTCTGACAAGTCGCGCTTCACGTATGGAAATCCTAGGGCGGAGCCGGCCATCGCGCAAGGCTGTTCACAAGAAGACGGGAAGCCGCCCCAACCACCGCCAAACCAAAAGATCAGCGCGGACGGACGGCTTCATAGAGGGCGCGGGAGTTGATCTCCTGCATATGGCGGGTGATGCTCTCCCCGTAAGGCTCGCTGGTGATCCTCGTGCCATCTGGCTTGTAGAGGCCGGAAGCGTCGCCCCGCACGTAACCGTACGATCCGGCCAGATAATCGTAATCCCCCATGATCATCCGCGTGGTCTGGTAGGACAAGTAGTCCTGCACACGACCGCGTTCCATGAACAGCTCAAGGTTCTCCCGCCGCATCTGCTCGGAATTTCGAGCGATCTGGTTGCTCAAATTGCGCAGGCCGGCGTAGTAGTTCGCCATGTTCTGCGCAACACGCCGACCCGCCATTTCCTTGTTGGTCTCGTAGGATCCCATGATGGCCGCCAGCGTGGGCAGCGCCGTCTCAAACTCATCCGCAGGTGCCATGATGGTAAAGTGCCAGAGACGCCACGCCGCCTGCATGGCGTCACCGCAACAACCGCCGGTACTGAACGTCCGGTAACGCTGGCCCTTTAGCGTGCAGGTATAGCTGAAATCCTCGACTGCAACGGGCCGGAGCGGGCCGGCGAACGCCCTCATCTGCTGTAGGAGATCGTTTCGTTTCTTGACGAAGACGGGCCGGAAGTCGGACGCGAGTCCGTTCTGGACGGCGGCGAACGCAAACGCATCAGACGGCGCGCGAAACTCGGAACACAAAACACCCCGAACACCGTTCACGTAGTAACGGGGCGCGATGAACTCCGAACCGCCAACCAGAAAATAGAGCCGTTGGGCGGGATCGGTAACGATACACATGCCCCCGCCGAGATCCGTTGTCTTCCAGCCGGGAGGTGCGGCAAAACGCGCCCAGCCGCTGGCGAGTTGTTGTGGCACCAACTGCGGCGGTTGCGCTGGCGCGGACTGAGCCGCCACTCCGCCCTCGTCAAATGTATAGACCCCTTTGGCGACGCGCAGATTCGCAAGAACCTGCAAGAGCAATGGCGCTGCTTTTGCAAGCTGTCCGGCGGGCGCTTCGATCCGTTGGTTCAACATCAGTCCATCACCGCCGGTGACCAGCGCGCGAAATTCCCGTTTCCCGCCTCGCGGACTTGTATACGTGCCCTCAAAAATGAAAACGGTCTTTTCACTGGCTTTGACGTCGTTGTTGGCAGGTTTCAGTCGCCGCATTCTTGCAGTCGGCGCGAGTTGGAGATCAGGAGCAGACTTGGCCATATCGGCCACGATCGCCCGAACCAGCGCATCCGCATTGCGCCCTGTTGGACTAAGGCCATGCATCGTCGCCACCTGATAGCGGCCCTCGGGATCGGTCAGGAGGAACGTCCACATCCGCGGGGCGTCCTGATACCCTTCCTTCACCACCCATCCGACGGGTTTCAGGACTGTGAATGTGCAGTGCTTGGAAACGTAGTTCTCCCAACGCAACGCCGGCGCTTCAGCAGATGTTCCGAGTCCCGCCAGAGACAGCAACCCCAGCCCCAAAAACAGAATCCACGTCAGTCTCAATGTTGGCCGTGTCTTCATCGCGCCTCCGCGCGGTTTGTGCGGCAAGTGCCGCAATCCATGATTCCCGCCGGCTCGTTCTATTTCATCTTCGACTCGGCATAACGCTGGGCGATCGGCATCCGGCGGCCAATGCCAAACGCCTTGCCGCTGACCTTCAGCCCAGGCGGCGCCTGCTTGCGCTTGTACTCATTCATGTCAACCCGCCGGACCACGTCGCGAACCACCGGCTCCGGCTCTCCGCTGGCGATAATCTCCGCCGCCGAGCAGTGCTCCTCTACGTAGGCTTTCAGAATCCGGTCGAGTTGATCGTAGGGCGGCAAACTGTCCTGGTCGGTCTGGTTGGGGCGCAATTCCGCGCTGGGCGCCTTGGTGATGCTGCCGGTCGGGATGATCTCATGGTCACGATTCATCCACCGCGCCAGCCGGTAAATCATCGTCTTCGGCACATCGCTGATGACCGCCAATCCTCCGCACATGTCACCGTAGAGCGTGCAATACCCCGTTGCCATTTCGCTCTTGTTGCCGGTCGTGATAAGCATGTTCCCGAACTTGTTCGACAACGCCATCAGGATGACGCCGCGGACACGCGCCTGGATATTCTCCTCGGTTGCATCGGGCTTCATTCCGGCAAATGCATGTCCCAACATCTCCTGAAAAGCCTTGTGCGCCGGTTCGATGGGGATGGTCATGTAGCGGATGCCGAGGTTGTGCGCGAGTTGTTCCGCGTCACTCTTGCTGTGGTCGCTGGAGAACCGCGACGGCATCGAAACGCCGATGACATTTCGCGGCCCAACCGCAGCCGCCGCAAGCGCGCCAACCACCGCTGAGTCAATTCCCCCGCTCAAGCCGAGCACCAATCCCTTGAACCCGCACTTGCCTGTGTAATCGCGCAAGCCGAGCACCAATGCGTGATAGAGCGCCTCTTCCTCGCACGGCGCGTGGAAATAGACGGGCCGCCTCGCGTCTGTATCCACGATGACCAAATCCTCCTCAAACGCCCGGCTCTGGGCCAGCAACCGGCCTTGCGCGTCCAGCGCCACCGAGTTGCCATCGAAGATCAATTCGTCATTGCCGCCAACCTGGTTCACATACACCAGCGGACGTTGATAGTGCTGCACCACTGCTGTCAGCAAATCGTGCCGCAGGCGCTCCTTGCCAAGCATGAACGGCGACGCGGAAATATTCACAATGATCTCCGCGCCCGCCTCGCACAACTCCTTCAGTGGGTCCCGCGGATAAAGCGGTTGCCCGCTGCGATCCTCCTGGCCGCTCCAGAACGTCTCCTGGTTCCAGATGTCCTCACAAATGGTCACCGCCAGCCGTGCCCCCCCACATTGCACCAGCTCCACACTTGCCGACGGTTCAAAATAGCGGTCCTCATCGAACACATCGTACGTCGGCAGCAATGTCTTCCAAATGCGTTGGCGCACCTGCCCGCCCTCGATGAACGCCGCCGCATTGCGGAACGGGCGGCCCGTCTTCTCTTCGTTGTAATCCACGTAACCAACAATCGCCGGCGCCACGGTCATGCCTCGCGCGACGTTCTCCAACACCGCCTTCGTATCCGACACAAAACTCTGCTTCAAAAGCAAATCCCTCGGCGGATAACCGCACAGCGCGAGCTCACTGAATACGACCAGTTCCGCTCCACGCGCGCACGCACGCCGGTACGCATCCAGGATTTTTACCGCGTTGCCATCGAGGTCTCCGACAGTGTAATTAAGTTGGGCCAGTGCAATTCTCATCCGTAGCACATCACTTTATCGCGCTCGCAGCGCCAATGCAATGCCTCCCATGATCTGGGCGAATCCCGGACACCGGCCGGCACACGATCGTCGCTATCCCACCCAAGAACGTGGAGGCGTTGAATCCTGTCCCGTTCCGAAATCGCACCCATTTTTCCAAAAAACCTTCTCATCACCCGGTCTTTAGGGTAAGCAATTCTTCGCAGAAGGAACCGTGAGAGGCTCTACGTCGAAATGACGCGAGACAACCAAACGGTGTTTGAACAGATGCCATATCAGAGGTGGATTCATCTCGTGTCGCACTCCGATCTCCGGACATGCGAATCGAAGAAACGAGGGTGAACGTGAGGCATTTGCGATTCATACTCTATTTCTTTGGAACCCTGGCGGCCATCGTGCTGATTTTGCGGCTGTTCATGCCGTTTCGTCAGATTTGGGAAGGTTGGAAAAAGATCGCCCATAAGCTGGGAATAATTAACACCTATATCCTTCTGACGGTGATGTACTTCCTGGTCATTCCAGTCTTCGCCTTGATGGCAGGCAAGAAGCGGTTGCGACTCAAACTGAAACCGGACGCCAAGAGTTATTGGGAAGACGTAAAGCCCCTGTCGAACACGATGGAAGACGCCAGCCGCCCGTTTTGAGGCCCCATGAACATCCTGGGACTTTCCTTCTTTTATCATGACGCGGCGGCGGCACTGGTGTGCGACGGCCAACTCGTGGCTGCATGCGAACAGGAACGTTTCACCCGCCACAAGCATGATTCCGAGTTTCCCAATCTGGCGATTGAGTTTTGCCTGAAACAGGCGGGCATCACGTTGGAACAGGTGGACCACATCGTGTTCTACGAAAAGCCGTTCTTGAAGTTCGACCGCATCCTGAGTTGTGTGCTGGGCACCTGGCCGCACAGCTACAAGGGTTTTCTGAAAGCCATTCCAATCTGGATGAAGGACAAGATACGTCTACGCTCCTACATTCAGAAGAAGCTGCAGACAGAAAAGGACATCCTTTTCTGCGGCCACCACATGAGCCACGCCGCCAGCGCGTTTCTGGTCTCGCCTTTCGAGAAGGCGGCAATCATCACAGCCGACGGCATAGGCGAGTGGGACAGCACCTGCATCGGCTACGGCGAAGGCAACCGGCTGGTGCTGGAGAAGAAGATCGAATTTCCACACTCCGTCGGGCTGTTCTACAGCGCGTTGACGGCCTACCTCGGCTTCAAGGTCAACGACGCCGAATGGAAGGTGATGGGGCTGGCGCCCTACGGCAAGCCCACATACGTGGACCAGTTCCTGCAATTGGTGGACATCAAACCCGATGGCAGCTTCCGGTTGAACATGGATTACTACGCTCACCACTGGAGCGAGAGCACGATGTTCAACCGCTGGGAGCGGCTTTTGGGCCAGCCTCCGCGGAAACCGGAAACAGAACTGACCCAGTTCCATTATGACGTTGCCCATTCGGGCCAGGCGGTGGTCGAAAAGATCATGCTCGGCATCGCCACGGCCGTCCATAACCGTTACGGCCTCGATGATCTTTGCATCGGCGGCGGCGTAGGTCTCAACAGCGTGGCCAACTGGAAGATTCTCAAGCAAGGCAGCGGCTTCAAGAACATCTTCATCCAACCCGCTGCGGGCGACGACGGTGGCGCGCTCGGAGCGGCTTTCTGGGTTTGGAACTGTGTGCTGAACCAGCCGCGCAAGTTCTCGATGCGCCACGCTTACTGGGGACCGGAATACAGCGACGAGGAGATCGGCGCTGCGCTGGATCGGTTCGGCGCGAAATACGAGAAACTGTCACGTGACCGATTGCTCGATGAGACGGTCAAAGCGATTGCGGACAACAAGGTCATCGGCTGGTTCCAAGGCCGCCAGGAATTCGGACCGCGCGCCTTGGGCAACCGCAGCATTCTCGCGAACCCCGGCAACCCGAAGATGAAGGACATCATCAACGCAAAGGTGAAGTTCCGCGAGTGGTTCCGGCCGTTTGCGCCGAGTGTGCTGAAAGAAGCGGCACATATCTATTTTGATATGCCGGAAGGATTCGACTCACCCTACATGTTACTGGTGCCGCAGGTGCGGTCGGAGTGGCAGTCGAAGCTTGCCGCAATCACCCACGAAGACGGCACCGGCCGCGTGCAAACCGTCGAGCGGGATATTGCGCCACTATACTACGACCTCATCAAGCGTTGGGGCGAGGCCTGTGGCGTGCCGGTCATCCTGAACACCAGCTTTAACGTGCGCGGCGAGCCGATTGTGACGACGCCGGAAAACGCCTATAGCACGTTCGTGAAGACGGGCATTGACGTGCTGGTCATGGGCAGTTACATGCTGCGACACAAAGATCAACCGGTGGACTTTGACCGTGGAATGCGCGAGAGCGTGAATCTGGAGTGGAGCCACGCGCCGACGAAGGTTCCAACGGTCTGAACGCATTTTTTTGAGAGAGCGAACCATGGCGAAGCAATCGTTATTGAAGGAACTGGTCCAGTTTGCGATGCGCGAGAAGAAATGGTGGCTCGTGCCGCTGCTGGTCATCCTGGTGATCATTGGTGGCCTGATCGTCTTCGCCCAATCCTCCGCCCTCGCGCCGTTCCTGTACCCGCTCTTCTGATCCAGCCGGGGCCACCCCGCCCTTTCAACCGGTGCCACGAGATTCAGTCCTCTGGCGTGTTGGCGCACTTCGCAAGAGGGTCAGCCAAGTCTAGCGTGCGGCTCGCAGGATTACTTCCTGTCTTCAGGTCGCGGCGGAAGCGGGCTGCATGCGACAGCGAACGACGGCACAAGCCGGAAGTCCGGCTGGTCTTTGTAGCGGAGGTTCCGCCGCCCCCAGTAGCTGCCGTAGAACTGACAGTTGGTGTCCACCCAGTTGGCGATACGCAGGAACTCATCCGACTTGAGTTTGGCGACAACGTCCTTATGAAGGCCGGCCAGTTTCTCCACGCGCGCAGCCTGCGCAGGATCGCCCAGTTTCACCTTGCCGTTACTGAGCATGGCCACCAGCACACTCGTGTGAGACCCCAACGCCAACGCGGGCAGATACTCGACATTACCGGTCTTGGGATGATTCTCGCCAATGACTACGCCAAGCAGACCGCGGTCTCGCAGCGGTTTCTGGCGGCGTTCAGGAACCAGGCTCTCGTAGGATACGCTGAAGAATTTCGTCGGAGCGCTCGTCAAGTCGAGTCCGCGAGGCGCTTCCTTGCCGGCATGACAAGACACGCACAGCCTGTCCCAGGTCGGCTGTACATCGCATGGATAATGCAACACGCGCCGGCCTGTCGCCTCGCCCGGCTGGGGTCCCGGCGACGATGGCGCGCGCAACAGCGCCTTCGGATTTCGAGCCGCGGCGACACTGCCGCCATCACGCGGCATCTCATGACAGCCGACACAACCGCGCCGCTCCCCTGGCATGTAATTCACGTACGTGCGTTCCGTCTGGATCGCGAGATAGTTCTCATCAAGCACCTGCAACGAAATATTCGCCCGGGCAGGCACAATGAAACACGCCGAGCCGTCATCCTCGACCGGCACGACGCCGTGTTGCACCTTCAACGCCAAGTGCGTGTCTTTGCTGATGCACGCGTGCTGCTGATCGTAGTCGTCGTTATTGTCCGGCCGGCGCGCGCCCCATGGACGCGGAATCTGCTCAAGCACGCGGATGTGTTTGATGGTGCCGCGTGGGACATTCTCCAGCCCGTGGTAAACATCCGCCACCACGCAAACGGCCTGATCGCGGCTGGCGAGCTGGCGATTGATGCTGGAATTGAGCACCGGCGGCACCCGGCGCGGTTTCAACGGATACGGCAGCCAGCAGGAGATTTCCAAATCACGGTAGAACTCCCGCACTTCGCCACGCTCGTTCAACCAATACAGGCCGTAGGCCTTTGGCTCCTTCCATGCGGGGCCGGCAGGCTTGTGGGCAACAAGAAAGCTATTCTCGGAAAGCGGATATGGGTCCTTGAAGAGCGGGCCGTGACCCTCACGATCTTCGCGCCACGAGCCGTCAGGCTGGAGGAACGCGAAACCGCCTTCGTTTCGTATATCCACCGTCGGCGTCATGTACGTCATCGGTTCGCGCGTGCGGATATTCTTGTCCACATCGAGCCGGATCACCGTGCCAATACCGTTCTGGGGATAATGCGGCACACCCAGCACGACGAATCGGTTCGCGCCGCCGGGAATCGGCCGCCCGTAGAGCAACGTTGGCGGCAGCGCAATGTCGTTGCCGAAAATCTCCGCCGACGCCGTGCCATCGGGACGCATCGCCCAGAGGCATTTCACGCTGACGGCGCCCTTGTCGAAGTACTCCCATCGTGTGTAGAGGATTCGACCGTCGGGCATCATCACCGGCGACGCCTCGCTCACCGAACTGTTGCTAAGCCGGCGGATGTTCTTGCCGTTGGCTTCCATCCGGTAGAGCACCGTCGTGGTGAAATTGTCCGACCCATCGCAGAGAATCCCATACTGGCAGCGTGTCGAGATGAACGCGATACCGCCATCCGGCAAATAGCACGGCTGCATATCGTCGGTGCCATGATGGTAGAGATCCGTGAGCTTGTATTTGCGCACCAATTCCGCTTCGTCGGGCGGTGGAAACGTCAACTGCCGCAATCCCGTGCCGTCGATCCTGATCTCATAAATGCGGTAGCCCTCCAGAGGCGCTTTCTTCCACGCAAACACTACGCGCCGCGCGTCGAACGACAGGTCAAACCGTTCGAAGACGCCGCCCTTGAGTTGCGGCGCCACTTCACGCACCGCGCCGGTCTTCAGGTCGAGGATGCAGAGGTTGCCGCCGGGCTGCCACGTGCTGTTGATGAACTCGGTGTAGTAGTGGTTCGAGTTGTAAGTGAACCGCTTGACGAAGAGAACCTTGTCACAGCCAAACTTTTCCACCAGACCGTCGTCGGCCAACCCTGCCGCTGCCAACAACAGCAACAACGAGAAGCTACGAATCGTCCACTGTGTGATATGCATCATTGCAGTCCTTGTCTCTTCATAATAGCGGGAGCACCCGGCTTGTAAATCCTTTGCCACCGCGCGGCTCACGCCACCGCCAGGTCCAGGAAGGCCAGCCTCACCGGCTTGCCTTCGGCCATCGTGAATTCAAACCGGTTCAGGCCGTCCTTCAAAGCCGCCGCTGGCACACTCCACGCGCGCATCTCCTCCGGTTTGCCAAGCATCGGTGGATATGGATTCGGATACGGTTCAGAAATATCCTCCGTCGCCATGAGTTCCTTGCCGTTAAGCCGCGCGATCCAACGGCTCTCTCCGAGCGAGTCCTCATCCTGAATGCGCAGCCGTCCGTCGCGTTTCCAGCCGCCCGCAGGCGGCGCGAGGTCGAGCGTGAACGTTTCGGTCTGGCCTGTCTTCATCTTGCGTGGCAGCACCGACCGTTTCGTGAACGGGTTCCCCCACCCCGATGCGAGGAAGTAATGCTGCGGTTGCCGTGCGAGCCAGGCGCGATCACGAAGATGTTTGAAGACGTGGAACGGCGGCTCCGCGAAAGGTCCGCGTCCCGGCCCGCCATGTTCGCGATAGTAAACGAAGTTGAACGCGCTCACGCCGTCGGCGCCGCGGGCATAGGCCAGATGCGCCGCGGTGTAGAACTGCTCCGGCGTCGCACGGCGGAAAGGAAATGTGTCGTATCCCTTCCCCACCGGTTTGCGGCCGTTCCAGATCGAGTGACACATCTCCAGATAAACCGCCGCCTGCGGTACACTACGCCGGATGGCGGCCAGATCAGTCTGCTGCACAGTGAAGTAACTCGCCGAGAGATTGACCATGTCCAACCCCGCCTCCACCATCGCCGGCAAATCCATCCCCAGCGCATCGTGCGCCGACAGGCAGGCCGGCACGCGCGCGCAGAGCCATCGCCGTCGCCCATCACGCGCCGTGCGGTCCAGCAACTCGCGCACCTGCCGGACGAACGCCGTCATGATGCCGCACCGCTGCTCTCGGGTGGTCTTGTCGAGCTGGAAGTAGCTGTAGTGCCGCATGAAATCCATCTCGAAGCCGTCGAAGTCGTAGTTCTCGCAAAGCTCCCGGATGAACGCGAACTTGTGTGCCCGCACCTCGGGAATGGCCCAGTTCAACACGTGCTGCTCCCATTTCGCAGGATCCGGCCCCAAGCGATACTCGGGATGCTCGACATAGAACTTGCTGGCCCAGACTGCCCGCCGGTCTTTTGCGCCGGCGTTCTCCAGGTGATGCCCGTCATTCATCCTCAGCGAGATGAACGGCGCCTGCCCTGTCTTGCGGCAACGTTCAATGAACACCTTCACCATATCGCCGCCCGCGAGCATGTATTTGCCGAACGAGTCCGCCTCAAAACCCGTGCGCTCCGTGAACCAACGGTAGTGTTCCTCGGCCGGATATACCTTGCTCTTCCACCATGGAATCCAACCGACGCCCGGCTGGAGCAGATGCGCGTCCACGCCCGTCCCCGCCACTTCATCTACCGACGCCTCCAGTTGTGTCGCGCGAAACGGCTCGCCTTTTTTGTGCCATGAACAAACACACGAAACGGTGTTGGTTGTGTCGTTGCTGTAAAGGGCGCGGAACGGCGGTCCAGATTTTTTAACCTCGGCAGAAACTCTCCCCGGCCAGGCCACGGCCAGCATTGCGCCTGATGTAGTTTTGAAAAACTGTCGGCGGTTCATGCCTCCACTTGTAACCGCCACCCGCCCCAAAATCACTCAAAAGTTGCCGTCAGAACTGTTCGTCAAAAGGAATTGTTTCTCCCTCTTACGAGCGCGCCTGGTCAACCGCCTGTTTCACACCGTGCTGCGATATCCAGTCGCTTCGGATGGATGCACAGCGTGCCTGTGCCAGTGGGCGCGGCAAAATCACACCCTTCGGCGGGAGGAGTGAGACACTCCACATGAGTTCCCTTCCCAAAACGTCGCGCGCGGCAACTCTTCGATCCCGGGAATGCCACCACCGCCGGCAACCCAACCCTGCTCTTGCCTCGGCCTGACATCGCGCCAGCCAACTGCGCGGCTCCTATTGCTGGCAGTCCCACTCTACTCTTTCCACGTCCTGGATTCGTCTCAGACATCTGCCTTGCTCCTGACACATACTCGACCTACCACGCGCAAATTGCCACGTGGCAGTCTCAAATGCAATCTTCACTTACCTGCTTCCTACCACGCGGCAATGTCAAAACACCAGCTTTTCGTTTTCGTTGCGAAGCACCGCCGTTGTTGCTAAACACCTCTGTCGTTTTGCAGACCGATTTTTTGGAGCTACGCCATGAACAGAACCGTTGTTGCATTCATCGCCGCAGTCCTTCTCTCGTCATCCCTCTTCAATCTTCCCGCCGCCGCCGCGGAACCCGCCCGCCGCAACATCGTTTCGCCGGAAGTCCGCCCCGACCGCACCGTCACGTTCCGGCTTCTCGCGCCGAAGGTCGCGCAGGTCATCCTCAACGCCGAATCTGGACGCCAGCCGATGACCAAGGATGACAGCGGCCTCTGGAGCGTCACCACCGGCCCGCTTGATCCGGACATTTACGCCTACACCTTCGACGTGGACGGCGTCGCCACCGTGGACCCGCGCAACGGCTACGTAAAGACCGGGCGCTCCACCCAGAGCCTCGTCCAAGTGCCCGGTGAGTCGCCGATGTATTACGACGGGCGCAACGTCCCCCACGGCGCCGTCGCCGTTCAGTGGTATTCGTCCAAGTCCCTCGGCACGCTCCGCCGGATGCACGTCTATACGCCGCCCGGTTATGACGCGGCCGCCAAGGTGAAATATCCCGTCGTCTATCTCCTGCATGGCTCCGGCGACGACGATAGCGGTTGGACTTGGATCGGTCGCGCCAACTTCATCGCTGACAACCTCATCGCCGAACACAAAGCCAAGCCCATGATCATCGTCATGCCGGCAGGCCACGCCCTACCGCCGCCCGCTCCCGGCGAAGGCAAGGAACACTACGTGCGCAATGCCGGCGCGTTTCAGGACGACCTGCTCAAGGACGTCATCCCCTTCGTTGAGACACACTATCGCGTGGACACCAATCGCGAGCGGCGCGCCATTGTCGGCCTCTCCATGGGCGGCGGCCAAGCCCTCGCCATCGGTCTTGCCCACCTCGACCGCTTCGCATGGATCGGCGGCTTCAGTTCCGGCGGCAACCTCCGTGACGACAAGAAAGAACTCCCCACCGCCGGCGAGGAGACAAACAAGAAACTCCGCCTGCTCTGGCTCGCCTGCGGCAAACAGGATTTCCTCTTCAAGATCAACCAGGACTTCGACGCCCTGCTCACCAGCCGGCAGATTCCGCACGAGTTCCACGTCACCGAAGGCACTCACACCTGGCGTCTCTGGCGTCCCTACCTCCGCGACTTCCTCCAGCGGCTCTTTTAAGACGCGGGCAGGGAATACAGGACGAACAAGTCGGACGTTCGTCCGAGCCAGGGATGGACAAAACACAAGCGATCAGCCAGAATCCGCCATCGCCACAGACCGACTTCCTGGCAGCTCAAGAACATGAGTCCGACCAGCACTTTTGACAGGCTCTTGCATGCCGAACAACTGGCGAACGCGCTGAAGCTCAACATCGTTCGATTGGTCGGCGTCAGTGTTTTTCTTTTCCTTGAATTATTGCCCGCGAACGCGACCAGCCATCGGCTGGCACAAATGCCGCTGACTCTCCTGACAATCTATGTCGGCGTTGCGTTAATGTTGATGCTGTTGGCGCGGAAATCAGCGCGGGTGGCTCGTGTCAGCCGGCTGGCGATTCCATTCTTGGACATGCCGATGCTGTTCTTTATCCAGCACTTCAACCTCCTGCATGCCGCGGTGCCGCGTGGGGTGGGGAATTTTACACTCGCCATTTACATCATTTACATCCTGCTGGCCGCGCTTTCGCTGGATCGCTGGCAAATTGCGCTGGCGGCGGCGACGGCGGCGACCCTGCAACTCTGCATTCACTTGCAGGCGGGAGAATCGCTTCACGGCATCATTGGAGGCGCGTTCCTGCTATTCCTTGTCACCGCCATGTGCGACCTTGCGAGGCGCCAGCGATTGGACATGGTCTGGGCACTATGCGGCGAACAACTCCGTCGCGAGCGATTGGGCCGGTATTTCTCGCCGCAGGTCGCGACGGAAATTGAAAAGAACACTGAAGGCATTCCCGATGCCCAGCTCTGCGAAGTGACAGTGCTCTTCAGTGATCTGCGTGATTTCACCGCGCTGGCTGAGCGATTGGACACTTCCAGCATCGTGACACTGCTCAACGACTATTTTGAGCACATGGTCTCCGTCGTGTTTGAGCACGGTGGCACGCTGGACAAATACATCGGAGATGGTCTCATGGTCTATTTTGGCGCGCCCGTGGCCCAGGACGACCACGGCGCGCGGGCTGTGCGCTGCGCCATGGCCATGCGGCAAAGCTTGATCAAATACAATGCGGCACGTTCCAGTCAGCCACTCCTTCGTATGGGGATTGGCATTCACAGCGGAACCGCCGTCGTAGGGAGCATAGGAGCTTCACACCGGCGCGAATACACAGCCATCGGGGACACGGTCAACCTTGCAGCCCGAATCCAGGAACTCTGTAAAACCTGCAAAGAAGACATCCTTGTGTCCCTGGCCACCAAGAGCCGGGCAAGTTCTGTCGCGAACTTCCGGGAAGTCACGGACTGCACCGTGAAGGGTCGAACAGCACCCGTGCAGATCTTTACACCCGTGCATCCTGACGGTTCTGGCGTCCCTACTTCCGCGATTTCCTCCAACGGCTCTTTTGAGAATTCCCCTGTAGGTTGAGTGACCTCGCAAAATTCCTTTTGGAAAATCGTTCTCCCCCTGCGGAATAACGCCCTTTTGTTCCGGTTTCGTTCTGCCCGAGGCGGAAATAGTAGCATCTCAGCTTACACTGGTTATAGCTGCAACGACTCAGCCTTCTTGGTGATACATGAACTCAATCCCATCGCTTCGAAAGCGGTGCGGCCCAAGAAGCGACCCGTCTGGATTGGTTGCAGACTGCACTCCGAACCGAACATATCCCATTGCGCTGGCACGCCTTTCTTTCGTCCCTACGGGACTCATGTCGCGCTGTCTTGGTTCAGCGTCAATTGGAAAAGTGAAGCTGGGCTGTTAGAGAGTGGGGCGGGTTGTTTCGTTTGAGTTTTCGTTGTTCTCTGGCCTGCTGCAGTTTCTGGTCTCGGGCGGCAAAGATGGCCTTGTCCTTGCCCGCCAGTTTGTCGGCCGGGCTGATGTAGCCGATGGC
>CAZGGF010000223.1:0-6911 GCA_964524715.1 uncultured Verrucomicrobiota bacterium
ACATCTGTTTCATCGGCCTGATGGGCGAGGAGAGCGGCAACGACGGCGTGAAATACCTCATGGGCCACAAGAGACCGAAGCTGCTCGGCAGACTCGACTTCGCCATCGTCGGGGAGCCGACGGGTATGGACATCGTCAACGCGCACAAGGGTTCACTGTGGTTCCGCATCGCCACGCACGGACGGTCCTGTCACGGTGCGACGCCCGAGCGCGGGGAAAATGCGATTTATAAGATGGGCCGGATCGTGGACTGGTTGGAGCACGGCTGCGCGGCGCAGTTGACGCGGCGGCATCCGGCGCTTGGCCGGGCAACCATCAATGTCGGCACGATTCGGGGCGGCACGAAGGTGAATATCGTACCGGCCCGCTGCGAGATCGAGGTGGACCACCGCACGCTGCCGGGCGATGATCATGCGAAATTTCTGCGGCAGCTGCGATCCCGTTTTGGAAGGATCGAGATCGAAGTGATCAACGACAACACCGGGCTGGATACACCGGCGAATCACCCGATGGTCGTCCAGCTCAGGGCGGCCAGCGGCGGGCGGTGCGTGGGCGCGCCGTGGTTTTCGGACGGCGCGATTTTTGCGCGGCACGGTGTGCCGGCGGTGGCATTCGGCGCGGGCAGCATCGCGCAGGCGCACACGCGCGATGAGTTCATATCGCTGTCGCAGGTGGAGCGGTGCGCGATGATAATGGAAAGATTTCTGTCGAATCTCTCGTGAAAACACTGGTTATCGTTCCGACATATAACGAATCGGAGAACCTGCCGCGGCTGGTGGAAGCGGTGCTGGCGGCGGCTCCCGAGCTGGATTTGCTGGTGGTGGACGACAACTCACCCGACGGCACGGGCCGGATGGCTGACGAGATTGCGGCGAAACAACCGCGCGTCCATGTGCTGCATCGCGCCGGCAAACTCGGCCTTGGCACGGCGTATATCGCCGGCTTCCGCTGGGCACTGGAGCGCAGCTATGGCGCGGTGATGGAAATGGACTGTGATTTCAGTCACGACCCGCAAGCATTGCCAGAGTTTCTGGAGACGGCAAAGGAAGCGGATGTGGTGATCGGCTCACGCTACAAAGGCGGCATACGCGTCGTGGACTGGCCGATGCAGCGGTTGCTGCTCAGCTACGGCGCCTCGTTATATGTGCGGGTGATCACGGGCATGCCGGTGTGCGATCCGACCGGCGGATTCAAGCTGTTCCGAAGTCATGTGCTGGCCGCGCTCGACCTGGGCAAGCTCCATTCAGAAGGCTACGGTTTTCAGATTGAAATGAATTATCGGTGCTGGATGGCAGGTTTCCGGGTCGTCGAGATTCCGATTACGTTCAAAGACCGGCGGGCGGGCGTGTCAAAGATCTCGCGCCGCATCGTTTGGGAGGCACTCTGGATGGTGTGGCGACTGGCGTTTGCGAACGCTTTCCGCCGGCGTCCGCACCAGCGGCCAGCGGTATGAGCGCATCGCAGCATCCCACCCTCAGTGTCGTCATCCCGCACAAACCGGGGCTGGAAGAGGTGCGCGTGTTGGAATCACTGGCGGCAGTGGAGTATCCGCGCGACCGTTACGAGGTGATCGTGGCAGAGGGGTATCACCCAAGCAAGCAACGCAATCAGGCGGTGGCGCAAACGCGCGGCGAGATCGTGGTGTTTTTTGACGACGATGTGTCGCCCGATCCAAAAATCTTCGAGCGGTTCGTGGCAGATTTCGCCGAGTCCCCGGACGTGGCGGTGGTGGGCGGACCGAGCGTGATCCCGCCCACGGACAACTTCTGGCAGCAATGCTTTGCCCGTGTGATGCGGTCGCGGGTGACGATGGGACGCAGCATCGCCCGTTACGAGTCCAATGGCCGGCGGCGCGCAACCAACGAGAGCGAACTGATCCTCTGCAACGTGGCGATGCGGCGCGAAGCGTTCGTGAAGGCGGGCGGCTTTGACGAACGGCTGTGGCCGAACGAGGAGAATGAGATGTTCGAGCGGCTGCAGCGGCTCGGTCTTCGGCTCATCTACGATCCAGAAGCTATAGTCTATCGCAGCCATCGGCCAACGTTGGGGAACTTCGTGCGTCAGTTGCTCGGCTATGGGCGCGGGCGCATGGGACAGACGATCATCCGCCCAAGCGTGACGTGCATGATTCGAATGGTGCCGGCAGTATTTCTGTTTTATCTGGCGAGCCTGCTGGCGTGGCACCCATGGTGGTATGAACTGCCGCTGGCGGCCTACGCGTTGCTGATCGGATCGGCCTCGGCGTATCATGCCATTCACAACCGGACGCTGGTGGGCGGGTTGATGTCGCTGTGGTTGCTGCCACTGGCGCACATTGCGTATGGCTTTGGCTTGTTGTCGGCGTTGTTCAAGCGACTGGGCCGGCATGAGGAGCCGCCCGGCGCCGGCGTGAAGTTGCGCGTGGTCAAGTCCTTCAACTCATGAGCCAGCTCCGCCAATTCTGGAACGCCGGAGCATTGTTGCTGTCGGCGTCGGTAGGCGTAAACGCTGCTGCTTACGTTTTTCAAGCGGTGCTGGCGCGCTGGCTGACGGACGATGATTTTGGCGCGGTGAAGTGGGCGAACGACTGGCTCGGCTACGTCATGACGCCGGTGGCAGCATTGCAGGTGGCGATGGCGCGCTACGCGGCGGTGTTTGACGCCCAAGCCGACCCGCAGGCGGTGGCGTCACTGGCATGGCGGGCGACGCGGCGGCTGGCGTGGTATGCGGCGGCGTTCCTGTTGTTCATGGCAGTGGCACAATCGTGGCTGATGACGGGGTTTCGGTTGACCTCACCGGCGCTGCTGTGGGCGGTGGCAGGCCTGGTGGTTGCGCAACTGACGGTGCCGGTGACAACAGCGGTGCTGCAAGGATTGCAGCGGTTCCGCTGGCTCGCCATCGTTGGGCTGGCGCAGAGTTGGGGACGCGTCGTGTTTGGGCTGGGACTGGTGGCCCTGGGATTCGGCGCGGTGGGCGCGCTGAGCGGACAACTGCTGGCAGTGTTTATGGCGGCAGGGCTGGCGTTGTGGGCACTGCGGGCGCTATGGCATCATCGTGGCGCGGATCACGCCACTCTGGACACCCGGCCGATCTACCGGTATTTCTGGCCGGCGTTGGTGGTCAGTTTCGGCGTCAGTACGATGGGGTCGCTGGATATGAGTTTTGTACGGCACTATTTTGAACCCGGTGTTTCAGGCCAGTTCGGCAAAGCCAAGATGATTGCACAAGCGTTCGGTTTCATGGTCGCGCCGCTGGCAACGGTGTTGTTCCCGAAGGCGGCCAGTGACGCGGCGCGCGGCGAAAGCCACGCGGTGGTCGCGCTGTGGCAGTCGTTGGGCGCGTCGCTTGTGGTAGGCGTGACGGTAGCCACGGCCTGCTCGCTGTGGCCATGGTTGCCAGTGCGCCTGCTCGCCGGTGCAAATAATCCGGTCGCGGAGGCGATCGTTGCGCCGTTCGTGTGGGCAATGCTGCCGCTGGCGCTGCTGCCGTTGCCGGTGCAGTTCTTCATGGCACGCGCGGATTTCAAGCGGTTGATGGGACCGCTGGCGCTGCTGGTGGTGGGATATCCGGCGGCGGTACTATTGTGGCACGATACCCTGCCGCAAATCCTGGCCATTGGCGGGATTGCCGGCACGGGCGCGCTGGTGTCGTTGATCTGGAGCCTGTCGCATGTCGGCAAGTAACCTGCAACTCAGCATCATCCTGCCAGCCTTCAAGGAGGGCGCGCAAATCTTTGCGAACATTGGCAAGGTGCGCGAAGCGTTTCTGGGGAAACGATCGTTCGAGATCGTGGTGGTGGACGACGGCAGTCCGGACAACACTTTCGCCGAAGCAGGGCGCGCTGCCCAGCAGTGGCCGGAGGTGCGCGTGTTCCGCCAGAAACACAACGCCGGCAAAGGCGAGGCGCTCAAACGCGGTTTCCGGGAATCGCGCGGCGAGCGGGTGGCATTTCTTGACGCGGACCTCGACATACCGCCGTCGCAGGTGGAGGTATTGATTGCTACGATGGATCGCGTGGGTGCAGACGCGGTCATCGGCTCCAAGCGTCATCCCGACTCGAACCTGGACTATCCGTGGCACCGGAAAGTTGTCAGTTATCTTTACTACCTGCTGATCAAACTGCTGTTCGGCCTGCCGCTGCTCGACACGCAGACCGGCGTGAAGCTCTTCAAGCGGACGGCGCTGGCGGATTGTTTTCCGCGCATCCTGGTGAAAGCTTTCGCGTTCGACATCGAATTGCTGGCGGTGTTGCACGCGCGTGGCTACCGGATCGTGGACGCGCCGGTGGTGATCGAGTTCAAAGGGATGTTCGGCATGTTTGGCCTGCGGGCCATTTGGGATATTTTTGAAAATACGCTGGCGGTGTTCTATCGGCTGCGCGTGTTGCGCTACTATGACAGCTACCAGCCCAAGACGCCGCCCGATCCGCTGCCGCGCGTCAGCATCATCATCCCCGTCAAGTGCAACAACCCGATGCTCCAACAATCGCTTCAGTATTGCCTTGATCTGAACTATCCTGATTTCGAAGTGGTCGTCCTGCCTGATGACCCCTTCACGCACAGCGACCCGCGCGTGCGCATCCTGCCCACCGGCCCAATGCGGCCCGCGGAGAAGCGCAACCGCGGTTTCCGCGAAGCCACCGGCAGCATTATCGCGTTTCTTGACGACGACGCGTATCCGTTGCCGCATTGGTTGGAGGAAGCCATTGGGAACTTCAGCCGGCCCGAAGTCGGCGCGGTGGGCGGGCCCGGCCTGACGCCGCCGGACGATCCACTCCTGGCGCGCGTCAGCGGCCGCATCTACGAAGCCCGGATGATCAGCGGCAACTACCGTTACCGTTATGTCGTGGACCGGATGCGCGAGGTGGATGATTTTCCGAGCTGCAACCTCATTGTTCGCAAGCAAACGCTGGAAACGCTCGGCGGCTTCGGCACCAACTACTGGCCCGGCGAGGATACCGAACTCTGCCTCCAAATCACCAAGAAGCTCGGCCAGAAGATCATCTACGATCCGCGCGTCGAGGTGTTTCATCATCGCCGGCCGTCGTTGTTGCGGCATTTCAGGCAACTGGCCAGCTACGGTCTCCACCGCGGATCGTTCGTCCGGGTCTTCCCGCAAACCTCGCGCCGTTTGGTTTACTTTCTGCCGAGCGTCCTCAGCTTGTGGCTGCTGTTGGGCTGGCTCTCGATACCGCTGCCGGTCATCGGCTGGCTTTATCCGGTCAGCATAACGGCGTATCTGCTCCTGGCAGCGGCGTCCGGCTTTTCGACCCGCCCCACCTTGTTTTTGCTCACGTTCGCCGGTATCGTTTGTTCGCATTTGGCCTACGGGTTGAGTTTCATACGAGGGCTGTTGGCGCCCGTGGTGGATGCGAAACATACATGAAAATCTGGATTGGCTACCCACCGTTGCCCGACCCGAAGGGCGTGCCGCTGATTTCGCAAAACCGCCAGTTCCAGTGGTTCAACGACCCCACCTTCGTCTATCCGGTCATTCCCGCTTATGCGGCCACGCTGCTCAAGCGCGCCGGCCATGATGTGATGTGGGAGGATGGCGTCGCACAGCGCGACACGGTCGAGGCTTACGAGCAACGCTTCGTGGACGCCGCGCCGGACGTCGTCGCGTTCGAGGTCAAGACGCCGGTCATCAAACGTGTCTGGAAGATCATCGACCGCATGAAGTCGCTGCGACCGCAGACGAAATTCGTGCTCATGGGTGACCACATCACCGCGATGCCGGAAGAATCTCTCATCGAATGCAACGTGGACTTCTGCCTCACCGGTGGTGATTTCGATTTCGCGTTGCTGAACCTTGCCGGCCACCTGGCCGGCGGTGACCGGCTCGAACAGGGCGTCTATTTCTGGCGCGATGCCGCGGCGCGCGATGAGGCGCGGCGGCAGTTGCGCGGCCGTTCGATGGAGACAGCCGTCTGGGAAAGAACCCAGGCTGCGCGTGACAAGGGTGCGCCCTCGGTGGACGGAGTCGTTTGCACCGGGGCGTTCGGGCCGCTCAAGCACGACCTCACCGGCCTGCCGATGATTGACCGCGAGTTGTCGAAGTGGAAGCTCTACGCCTACGACAACGGCAACTTCAAATACCTGCCCGGCACCTATACGATGGTGGGCCGCGATTGTTGGTGGGGCCGGTGCACGTTCTGCTCGTGGACGACCACGTTCACCAACTTCCGTTCGCAGACGCCGAAGCAACTCCTCGCCGAAGTCGAACACCTCGTCGGCCTCGGCGTGCGCGAGATCTTCGACGACAGCGGCTCGTTCCCTGCGGGCAAGTGGTTGAGGGAATTCTGCGTCGGCATGGTTGAAAGAGGCCTTCACAAGAAGGTCGTCATGGGCTGCAACATGATCCCCGGCGTACTCGACCAGGAGCATTACAACCTCATGGGCAAGGCCAACTTCCGTTTCGTCCTCTACGGTTTGGAATCCGCCACGCAATCCACCCTGGACCGCATCCAAAAACTCGGACGCGCCGACCGCCTGGAGGAATCCATGCGCCGCGCCAAGAAAGCCGGCCTCGAGCCGCACGTCACCTGCATGGTCGGCTACCCGTGGGAGAGCGAAGAAGAGGCATTGCGCACCATCAACCTGACCAAGTCGCTCTTCCAAAAAGGCTGCATCGACACGCTGCAAGCCACCGTCGTCATGCCATATCCCGGCACGCCACTGTTTGCCGAGTGCAAGCGCAACGGCTGGCTTCGCACGGAGGATTGGGACGAATACGACATGCGCCTCCCGATCATGAAATGCCCGATGAGCGACCAGCGCCTGCTGGAAATCACGCAGGGCATCTACACCAGTTTCCTGACGCCGAAATACGTCGTCCGCAAACTCGCCAGCATTCGTTCGTGGGACGACGTGAAGTTCTGGACGCGCGCCGGCATGAAAGTCCTCGGCCACCTCAAGGACTTCAATTTCCTC
>CAZGGF010000224.1:0-2644 GCA_964524715.1 uncultured Verrucomicrobiota bacterium
TACCAACTCACTGTTAAATCCTCGCCTCTGCGAGCAAGGCAACCATAGGGCCGTTGGCCGGAATAGCAACAACCATTCTTGGAAATCGCGCGATCCCCTGCCCTGGCTCGTGCGGCTTTTGGCAGTGAAATGAGTTGTCGATCGGTTATCGCTATTGGCTGGTTTCTGTGAGACATTATAGGCTATGGAAACTATGGATGTCGTGGATGCGGTGGATGCCGTTCATTATGTGACAAGGGAAGGCACTGATTACAGCATCAGGTTTGTCGAGAAACGGACTCCTTTAAGAAACACCTGGTTCATTTTCGAGGTGAAGGATATTTCCAAGCGCACGGTCACGGAACAGGGGATTTCCGTTGGCCCGCGGTTCATCAAAATCGTCGAGAACAAGGAAGGGTTTTCGGACAAGAGCATGTGCGAGCTGGCGTTGCTCCGCCTGAAGATCGCCTTGGAACGAAAAGAGGAAGACACCACGGCGAACCGGCCGCGACCGATGCTGGACTGCGGCTACGATCTGCACAGTATTACCTGCGTGGATAAACCCGTTTCGATGAAGGCCGAAACCACCCAGTTTCTGAAGATGCTCCGACGGGCGCATCGAAATATCAGCGAACCGGTTATGCATC
Organism: uncultured Verrucomicrobiota bacterium; assembly: GCA_964524715.1. Classification (GTDB taxonomy): domain Bacteria; phylum Verrucomicrobiota; class Verrucomicrobiia; order CAIQCK01; family CAIQCK01; genus CAIQCK01. Next base: position 627 of record CAZGGF010000224.1, read on the forward strand.
CCCGGCTCGTCCATCTTCGCTACGGAGGCACTCGCAGAGTCCACCGTTGGGGTTGCATCTGACGATAGCCCTGTAGCCAGCTCAGTTTCGGTGGCGATTTCACAGCTCGGGAGCGCGGGCATCCTGCCCTCCTTGTTGAGCAATTACGCGGCGATCCTCTCTTGTGCGGACGCACTGTGTTCACGCCCCCCGCCCGCTCCCGCTGCTAGCGCGCCCGAAGACGTTCGACCAACCTCACCAACGTCGCACGAGAAGCACCCCCGCGAGTTCCGTGCGCTGTATGGGAAAAACTGGCGCGAGGTTTCACGAATGGGCGCAAGGCCTGCGAAAAGATGACGCAGGTGGATTCCATGGCATGTTCATATTCACGCTGTTTTCAACATGTTGCGCTCCAGATGGGCCTTTGGCACGGGTGATGCGGATTCATGTTGCATGAGGCTGCGGCATGAGGCCGCAGCAAGTAAAACGAAACACAAGCAAGAATCGGAGGACAACATTATGTCACTGGTAAGATGGCATCGAACCGCAGAGCCACTCCGAATGTTGGAGGGGCTGCAAGAGGAAATGAACCGGCTATTCAATACGTCGCTGGTCCGGTTCCCGGAATTTGGGACGACGGAAGGTGCGGCGTTTTGGACGCCTGCGCTGGACATGCATGAGACCAAAGACGATCTGGTGGTCCAGTGCGAACTGCCCGGCATGAAGCTCGAAGACATCCGCGTCAGTCTTCAGGAGAACACGCTCACCATTGAGGGTGAACGCAAGAAGAGCGCGGAGACGAAGGAAGAGAACTACTATCGCGTGGAGCGGTGGTATGGGAAATTCCATCGCGCCATGGAGTTGCCGACGCTCGTGGACAGCGAGAAGGTCCATGCGACCTACGAGGGCGGCGTGCTCAAGATCGTCATGCCGAAACGACCGGAAGTGAAGCCGAGGCAGATCCAGGTGAAGGTCTCCTGACGGGGACCGCGCCGGACCGCATCGGCCGACGTTAAGAACCATTGAAAGGTGAACGCCCGGCCGTTCTTTGGAGCGAGCCGGGTGTTTCATCTTGATGGTACAAAGCATCGCAGAAAGAGGAAAACTTGAACCTGAACCAATTCACTGAGAAAGCGCAGGAAGCGTTGCAAACGGCGCAGGCGGTCGCAGCCCGGCATCATCATCAGCAACTGGAGCCGGAGCATGTGCTCGCCGCGTTGTTGGAGGACGCTGAGGGTCTCGTGCTGCGGTTGGTCCAGCATGCCGGCTGCAATCCACAGAACATTGCCGACGCCGTCGCCAATGCGCTTGCGACCAAACCGTCCGTGACCGGTCCCGGCGCGGATGAGATTCGCGCCAGCCAGCGGCTCACGCGGCTGCTCGACACGGCTCATCGCGAGTCCAAGCGAATGAAGGACGACTACGTCAGCGTCGAGCATCTGTTGCTGGCGCTGGTCGAGGAAGGCCGCCGCGAAACCAGCAGCCGGCTGCTCAGTGAAGCGGGCCTCACGCGCGACAAGCTGATGAAGTCGCTGGCCGCCGTTCGCGGCAACCAGCGAGTGACCTCACCGACGCCGGAGACAACCTACCAGGCGCTGGAACGCTACGGCCGCGACCTGACGAAGGCCGCTCAGGCCGGCAAGCTCGACCCGGTCATCAGCCGTGACGACGAAATCCGCCGCTGCATCCAGATTCTGTCACGCCGCACAAAGAACAATCCCGTGCTGATCGGCGACCCCGGCGTTGGCAAGACGGCCATCGTTGAGGGTCTCGCGCAGCGCATCGTGCGCGGCGACGTGCCGGAGGGTTTGAAGGAGAAACGCATCGTCACGCTCGACATGGGCGCGCTGGTGGCCGGCGCGAAGTTCCGCGGCGAGTTCGAGGAGCGGCTCAAGGCAGTGCTCAAGGAAGTCACGAGCGCCGAGGGCGAGATCATTCTCTTCATTGACGAGATGCACACCATCGTCGGCGCAGGCAAGGCCGAAGGATCGATGGACGCCGGCAACATGCTCAAACCGATGCTCGCGCGCGGCGAACTG
>CAZGGF010000225.1:0-10449 GCA_964524715.1 uncultured Verrucomicrobiota bacterium
CAGACACTGCGTTGCAGTGTCTCCGTCCGGCCGTGATCCAATCCTGGAAACAACCCGAACGTGCAAAGCGCGATGACCAGCGGCAACGCGAAGGGCCCCAGGAATGACACGCGCCACGTCATGCCAAATACCAGGTAGCACAGCACCACGGCCCATGTGATAAACATCATCGTCTCAAATGGATTCGTAACCGGGCATCGCTGAAGCATGCCGGCACGCAGGTATAGCCCGTAGGTGTGAATCAACCACCCTGCCGAGACGAGCGCACGGTGCCCCCAACTCCCCCACAGCGGCCGGCCTTCCAGCAGGAACAACGCGTAGACAAACGCGGCCCCATACAACACCAGCGCCACAAGAATCAGCCCGTGCTCGTTCATGCTGTTTCGTCCGCCGTCTTCGCCGAAACCTCTTTCGCTATCTGCGCGCACCGACGCCGCGCATCGTCCGCTTTGCCGTCGCGCAGCAGGGCCAGCACGTCCGAACTCAAAATCGCTTCATAGACCCGTTGCCGCCTGTTCTGCTGCTTCACCTGCTGCTCGATCACCGGCCGTAATTCACCGAGCAATCGCGCCATCGCCGCATACTCTTCGCCGACCACCGACTCGATTTGCTCGCGCAACTTCTTTGCAAGCGCCGGGCTGGCGCCGCCCGTGGAAACCGCGATGCATATCTCGCCGCGTTTGACCGTCGCCGGCACCGCGAAGTCGCCGGCCTCCGGCGGATCGGCCACGTTCACCAAAGCGCCCCGCGAACGGGCATCGGCCGCTATGCGCTGGTTCAGTTCCGGATCGTCCGTGGCCGCAAACACCAGCTTCGCCCCGTCAAGATGGACCGGTTGATAAGGTTCGCCAAGCCACTGGAGTTTGCCCTCGGCCGCAAGTGTTTCCAGCCGCGTGGTCGCCTCCGGCGCCACCACGGTGACCATCGCGCCAGCAGACAACAACGACTGCGCTTTCCGCTGCGCAACCGCACCCGCGCCAATCACCACGCATCGCAATCCGGCTATGTTCAGCAAAACCGGATACGGCAACATCTCAACTTTCGTCTCCATGTGGTTAAAAGAATCGAAGCACCAACAAACCGCAATCGAAAACTGAACCCAAAAATCGAAATCCCGCCGGTGCAGTGTCTGCTCCACGGCGGGTTTCGGTTTCCGGGCTGAATCGGAGGAGCTGTAAGCCGGATTCTGTTTATCCCGCGACCCGCGAGGGCCGCCGGATTCAGACAGTCATTTGTCTATGCGATCAGTACCCGGGACTCATGAGCGGGCCACTCAGTCCCCTATTTGATCTTGCTCCGAATGGGGTTTTCCGTGCGACGACCGGTTGCCCGGCCATCCGGTAGGCTCTTACCCTACCTTTTCACCCTTGCCTCGGCGCGCCTTGCGACGCGCTGGGGCGGTCTGTTCTCTGTGGCACTGTCCGTCAACGCGGCTTGACCCGCGCTGCCCCCGTTTTCACGGGGCATTCTGCCCTGTGGAGTCCGGACTTTCCTCCAGCCGGCTCGCGCCGGCCAGCGACTGTCCGCTCCTCCGAAAAAGATCTATCGTTCAGCGTGCCCGCTGGCTGCCTCAAACTGGCCAGACCAGTATAGGATCCGGCCGCACTGCTCGCAAGTGACCATCTCTGCGCTCCGTTTTGCCTCATGCACCACCTGCGGGGGCAATTGAAGATGGCAACCGCCACAGTTCCCGTGCTGTACCGGCACGATGGCCACATCCTGCCGATGCCGCATGATCCGCTGATAACGGTTCAGAAACGACTCATCCACGTTCGCCGAAAGCGTCGCACGCTCCGCCTTGAGCTTCTCGATCTCCTCCTTCATCGCGGCCTCGCGCTTGCCAATGGTCTCCTTCTGCCGCTGGGCCTGCGCGTTTACGTCGTTGAGCACCTGTTGCTCGGCCTTGATCTCGTTCGCGAGCTTCTCGCTCCGGTCCATCAGGTCGAGTTCCTGGTCCTCGATCTTGAAGATCGCCTTTTCGGCATTCGACACTTCGTGCGCCAGCGCCTGATACTCCTCGTTCTTCTTCGTCAGCACCTGCTGCGAACGCCACTTGTCGATCTGCGTCCGCTTGCTGGCCACTTCGTTCTCCAACTGTTTGCGTTCCGCTTCCGTCAGCTTGGCTTTGCTCTTCAACTCGTCCAACCGGCTCGTGGCCGCCTTGGCCTTTTCTTCAATCTCCAGGCGTTCGCCAGGAATGCGCAGGAGTTGTTGTTCCAGTTGGATCAGCCGTTTGTCGCGGTCCTGAATGACTAAAAGTTTTTCAATTTCTGGTGACACGGACCTTACAATAACTACCACCGCCAAACGATGTCAACGTGTCCTTTTACACCAACCGAATCGTTCCCGCAGGCGTCACGCAGCGTAGCGCCACCCATCGGGTCTACTTTGCACGCCGAAACGTCCGTGCGGACAGCAATTGCTCGACGTATTTGCCAAGGACATCGGCCTCGAGGTTGACGTGGGCGCCGACGCGGCAGTGGCGGAGGTTGGTCACGTCGCGCGTGTGTGGGATGATCCAGATGCGAATCCACCCGCGCCCGACATCGGCGACGGTGAGGCTGATCCCGTCCACGGCGACGGAACCTTTGTAGATCAGGTAGCGCATGAGGGGCTTGGGCACGTTCACCTCCAGCACCCAGTCCTTGCCAACTTGTTCCCACCGACGGACGGTGCCGACGCCGTCCACATGGCCGAGAACAAAATGCCCGCCCAGCCGCGCGTCAGCCCGCATGGGGCGTTCGAGGTTCACAACATCACCCGGGCGGACATACTGCAGGTTGGTGACACGCAGGGTTTCCTCCAGCACGTCGTAGCCGAGCAGAGCGCCGCGTTTGCGGACCGTGGTGAGGCACGCGCCGTTGACGGCGAGACTGGCGCCCTTGCTCAGCCCGCGATGCACGATCCCCGCGCGCACCGTTAATTCAGTGGATTTCTTGCCGCGTTTGACACTGACAACTTCTCCTGCTTCTTCAACGAGTCCCGTAAACATGGTTTTGGATGACTTTCCTGTTTTGTGGCGTGAGGTTCCGAATCTTCAAACGCCGGGGTTTAACAATAGCCGATGACTACAAAATCTTCACCCAAGTGCCGCCACTCGAGCTTGCGCAGGCTGACCGAGTCTTTCAAAAGCCCGATCCCCTGCCCTTCCACTGCCGTGGGCGCATTCGTGCCGCCGATGATCTTCGGCGCATAGAACAAAACCGCCTTATCCACCAACCGCGCGTCGAACAACGCGCCAATCAACTGTCCACCGCCTTCAACCAGCACGTTGATGATTTCGCGCTGGCTGAGCTGCTTGAGCACATCGTGCACATCCAAATGATCGCCAAGCAGCGCACACGGCACCACTGTCACACCGCGTTCGGCCAGTTGCTTGCGCCACAATTCCGGGGCGCGCTCGTTCGTGAGAACAATCGTTCGTGACCGGCCATCATCCGTGAACACCTGCGCATCCAGCGCAGTCCGGCCATGACCGTCCACAATGACACGCCAAGGCTGGCGATCGATGGCCCCCTCGCGAACGGTCAGTTGAGGATTGTCTGCGACCACGGTTCCCGCACCCACCATGATGGCATCCGTGCCGCGGCGCAATTCCTGCACCAAGGCGCGCGACTTCTCGCCCGTGATCCACTTCGACTCGCCCGTGCGTGTGGCGATTTTACCGTCGAGCGACATCGCGGCCTTCACGGTGACAAACGGCATGCCGGTCCGAATCCACTTATTGAACGGTTCGTTGAGCCGGTTCGCCTCTTCGCCCAACAATCCCACTTCCACCCTGATATCCGCCTTTTTCAGCAGTTCCAACCCTTGACCACTGTGCTTCGGGTTCGGGTCCACCGCCGCAACAACAACGCGCCGTATACCGGCGGCAATGATGGCATCGGTGCAGGGCGGCGTGCGGCCATACGTGCAACACGGCTCCAGCGTCACGTACAGGTCGGATTCTTTCGCCCGGTCACCTGCCGCCTTGAGCGCGTGAATTTCTGCGTGCGGCGAGCCCGCCCGGTGATGGTAGCCCTCTCCGATGATACGCCGGTTCTTCACCACCACCGCGCCGACCATGGGATTGGGCGACGTTTGTCCCGCTGCGCGCCGCGCCAAAGCCAGCGCGCGATCCATCATCTCAACATCAAAATCAGCTGAAGAGCGCATCGCTAAAAGCCTTCGCGTCGAACGGTTGCAGGTCATCCACCTGCTCGCCGACGCCGATGAACTTCACCGGTATCTTCAACTCCCGGTTGATGGCGACCACGATACCACCTTTGGCGGTGCCGTCGAGCTTCGTTACAATGAGGCCGCTGACCCCGATGGCCTGATGAAACTCGCGCGCCTGGTTCAAACCGTTCATGCCAGTGCTCGCATCGAGCACGAGCAGCGTCTCATGCGGTGCGTCAGGCAAACGCTTCCGCAGTACACGCTGCAACTTCGCCATCTCATCCATCAGGTTCTTCTTCGTGTGCAGCCGCCCCGCCGTGTCAATCAGGAGGTAATCACACTTCCGGCTGATCGCCGCATCCAGCGCGTCGAACGCGATGGCAGCCGAATCGGAATTGTACTGGCCGGAGATGACATCGCAGCCGGTGCGCTGGCCCCATATCTTCAGTTGCTCGATCGCCGCAGCGCGAAACGTGTCGCAAGCGGCGAGCAACACAGAGTTACCGTCCTGTTTGAGCTGGTGCGCGAGCTTCGCAGTCGAAGTGGTCTTGCCCGTGCCATTGACTCCCAGGAGCACGACCACTGTCGGCGCCTGTGCAGCCCTCTTTAGCGTCGCCGGCTGGCTGGCGAGCGTCTCCGATATGATCCGCCGCGCAATACCGACCACCTCCACCTCGCGCGTCTCAGCGCTGGTCTTGCGAACCTCCTCAATGATCTGCATCGTTGTTTCCAAGCCGATGTCACTGGCGACAAGAACGGCCTCCAGTTCATCCAACGACTCCGCATCGAGCCGCGGCGCGCGCGAGACTATGCGTTTGATCTCACCGATCAGCTTCTCGTGGGTTTTGGCAAGGCCATCACGAAATTTTTGAAACAGTCCGAGCATGGAATTCCTTGAGTTTTTCGACGTAAACGTAATCGAGCCGCACGCCACCAATCAACACCTTGTCCTTGGCCAGCCCGTGGCAGTCGCTGCCGCCAGTGATGAGGCATCCTCGCTCACGCGCGAACACGCAAAACCTGTCACATTGCGCCGCCGTGTGCCGGCTGTGCCATGCCTCAAGACCGTCGAGGCCGGCATCAAACAGGTCGTCCAGGTGGTTCTCCAGCGCCGAGACACCGGGATGAGCAAGGATCGCCACACCCCCAAACCTGTGAATCAACGCAGCGGCATCATCCACGTTGAGATGGACTTTCGGCACGAACGCCGGCTTACCCTTGCCGATGAACCGGTGAAACGCCTCATCCATGTGCCGGATGAAGCCGCGGTTCAGCAGTGCCCGCGCCACATGCAACCGCCCGAGCGCGCTGTCGCCGCCCGCAACAGCAGTCACATCTGCCGTTTGCAGGCCGACGCCGGCCTTCTGAAGTTTTCCCACCATCTCAGCAACCCGCTGCGCACGACCCTTCTTGAAATTCTCAATTTGCGCAACGAACTCCCCCTCTTCATAACGCATGAAATAACCGAGCACATGCACCTCGCGCTCGTCAACGTGCGCAGTCAGCTCAATCCCAGGGATGAACTCAATGCCCGCCGCCTCGCAAAGCGACGTCATCTCGGGCAGTCCCGCCACGGTGTCGTGATCCGTGAGCGCGATGCAAGCCAGCCCCGCCTCCCGTGCGCGCCGCACCACTTCCGCCGATGTGAACGTCCCGTCGGAGTGGCGCGTATGGAGATGCAGGTCGGCTGCGCGAGTCATGACGATTTCGGTGGCGCGGATTCCCCTGTCTCCGTGGCACCGCGCAAGGTGCGCGCGGGGCGTGGCAACTCCTTGCGAATGCGGTCGAGAATGCCATTGACGAACTTGCCGCTCTCCTTCGTGCTGAACTTCTTGGCAATCTCGATGGCCTCGTTAATGGAAACCACCGGCGGCACGTCGTCGCGAAACATCATCTCATAGATCGCAAGGCGCAGCACGTTTCGATCCACCGCGGCAATCCGGTCCAGTTCCCAGTTCTCGGTCACTTTCTTGATCTGTTCGTCAATCGCCGTGCGCTTCTCCAAAGTGCCCCGCGCGAGCGTCTCTGCGAACGTTTGCGTCTCGGGGTCGTAGCTCTGGCTTTCCCAGAACTGGTGCAGCGAGTCTTCCAATTCCTCGTGCGGATTGATATCGCGAAAGTACAGAATCTGCACCGCGGCTTCCCTGGCTTGTCGTCGACTTCCCATATGAATCCTCAGAGTGTCTGCATCAGACGCGCCATCTCGATGGCTGTCAGCGCGGCTTCCGTGCCCCGGTTATGTTTCGTTTGGAGGCAGCGTACGTGGGCCTGTTGTTCATTCTCCAGCAGCAATACTTCGTGGATCACCGGCACGTTGTCACGCAAGGCGATTTGTGACAACGCCTCGGTCACAGCGCGGCCGATGAGGTCGGCGTGAGCCGTCTCCCCACGAATGATGACACCGAGCGCGATGATGGCGTCGTAATTCCCGCTGGCGGCAAGGCGGCTCACCACCACCGGCACTTCGAACGCGCCGGGAACGCGAACCACGGTGGCGTCCTTCCGTTTGACACCCGCAGTGCGCAACGCGCGGTCGGCGCGCTTCACCATCTCGTCGGTGTAACGTTGGTTGTAACGACCCGCGACAATCGCGAATCGCAACCCGTCGGCGGAAAACACAGTTTGGGATCGTTTGGCGTTTAGCATGTTAGAGTATGTGGCCGAGTTTCTTCTTCTTGGTTTCGAGATACCTCGCGTTGTGCGGCCTCACGGTGCCGCGAATCGGCAATTGTTTGGCGATCTTGATGCCGAACCCGTCCAAGCCGATGACCTTCTTCGGATTGTTCGTCAAAATGCGAATGGTCTGCAGGCCAAGATCCGCAAGAATCTGTGCACCCACGCCGTACTCGCGCAGGTCGGGCTTGAACCCAAGCCGCTCGTTGGCCTCAACGGTATCGAGACCTTCCTTCTCCTGCAATTCGTAGGCGTGAATCTTGTGCGAGAGGCCGATGCCACGACCTTCCTGCCGCAAGTAGACGATGACGCCAGAACCTTCCTTGGCGATCATTTGCATGGCCTTGTGAAGTTGTTCCCCGCAATCGCACCGGTACGAACTGAACACGTCGCCGGTAAGGCATTCGCTGTGCACGCGCACCAACACATCGCGCTGCCCCGCGACTTCACCCCTCACCAAAGCCACGTGATGCTGGCCGTCCATCAGCGAGCGATAGAGGTGCAACGAGAACTCGCCAAATTCTGTCGGCAGCGACACCACCCGCTCCTTCTCCACCAGTTTCTCGCGCCGATGGCGGTACTGGATCAGGTCACGGATGCTGCACATCTTCAGTTGGTGCTGTTGCTTGAACTTTCGCAGTTCCGGCAACCGTGCCATGGTGCCATCCTCGTTGAGGATCTCACAAAGAACGCCCGCCGGATGCAACCCGGCCAGTCGCGCAAGATCCACGGCCGCCTCCGTATGGCCTGCTCGAACCAACGCACCGCCATCGCGAGCAGCGAGCGGATTGATGTGGCCGGGCTGAACGAGATCAGCCGGTTTCGACTTCGGATCAGCCAGTATGCGAATGGTTTTCGCGCGATCGGCGGCGCTGATGCCTGTGGTGATGCCGTGTTTCGCATCCACAGTGACCATGAACGCTGTCTTGAAGGCATCGCGGTTGCGCTCGACCATCCGGGCAATCCCCAACCGCGTCAAATCCTCGTCCACCATCGCCACGCAAAGCAGTCCACGAGCGTGCTTTACGATGAAATTGACCGCCGAAGCCGTGACACTCCCGGCAGCCATGATGAGGTCACCTTCGTTCTCACGTTTTTCGTCATCCGTCACGATCACCATCTTGCCGGCTCGGATATCCTCAACCACAGCCTCCACCGGATCAAACGGTTCACCTGACGCTTCTGTCACTTTCTTAGTCATAAAAAAAGCCCTGAAGAAACCTCTTCAGGGCTTGCATCCACACAGCCGTCACCTGTCCCATGGACAAGCAATCAGCCGCTCATTCTTCTTTCATCCGGACTCTACCGTCGCCCCCGGAATCTCACCGGGTCGTGCGCTCCAATCTCGAAGCGCTCGCGGGGTTTACCGCCGGTCGGGAATCGGCTGGCCACTCACAAGTCGCCAGACTCACCCTGCCCTGAAGAACTCTCAACAACTTGCGATTTTCACCCGTCCCGCCAAAGTCAATAGCCGGTTCCGCAGGCGTATCCTCTCAAATACGTCGTTTACGATTATCATCCCAGTCTCTTCACTTTTGACATCGCAGGCGGAAGCTGGTTAGCATTCTCACGCAACAGGAGAACAACCCCATGGCCCTCATCAATTGTCCGGAATGCGGCAAGCAGGTGTCCACCGCGGCGCAGAGTTGTCCATCGTGCGGCTATCCCCTCGCCAAACAGCCGCCGCAGGAACCGCCAATCAACTCTGATGTCCTTTTGGCAGAAGTGCGGCCCTCATGCTGGCAGTTCTTCTGGCACTGGGTGTTCTTCTGGCTGATTGTACCGCCCCTGGTCGCCTGGTGGTGTCGCGCTTCGGTTGTCTTGCGAGTCTACGGCGGACGCATCACCATTGAACGCGGCATCTTCTCCAAATCCTACCGCGAGTTTCTCACAAAGGACATCCGCTCCATGGACATCGACCAAGGATTGCTGGCGCGTCTCGTGGACATTGGAGACCTGACCATCTCAACGGCTGCCACTGTGGACGCAGCCGAACGCATCGAAGGCATCCCGCAACCGAAACAGATCCGCGAAATGATCATAGGTCAGAGACAGAAACCGTAAACCTGAGGATCTGTCTGCTTCTGGTCCAAAGGACCCCTCCTCCGCAATCTTCAGCGGGGCTCCTGCGCGCGGCGTCACCGCACACGCTCAACGAACCACCAAGCTTGCGACAGCCTGCAAAGCCGCGTCGAGTTTCGAAGGGTCTTTGCCACCTGCCTGCGCCATATCCGGGCGCCCACCACCGCCACCACCACAGATCTTCGCGAGTTCGCCGACAATCTTGCCAGCATGCTTGCCATGCTTGACCAAGTCGGGCGTCACCAGGCACACCAATGACACCTTGCCGCCTGCAACCCCACCCAACACTGCAATTCCACTGGTAAGCAACGGCTTCATCGCTTCGGCAACCACACGCAACGTGTCCGCCGGCTGTTCGCCGAGATTTCCGATGACGACCGTGAGGTCGCCAATCTTCTGCGCCTTTGCCACCAGCGCCGCCGCCATTTCCGGGGCCTGTTTCTGAAGCTCAGCCTGTCGCTGCTTCGCTTGCTCCTTCTCCAATTCGCGTTGTTTGGCAAGCTCCGCCTCTCGCAATTGGTGTTCCCGTTGCTGCTCGATGAACTCCACCGCAAAGTCAGCCACCACAGCCTCGACGCGACGGATGCCGGCGGCAATGGCCGACTCCCGCGCTATCTTGAACAACCGGATGTCGGCGGTGTTCTTCGTATGCGTTCCGCCGCAAAGCTCGATCGAGAAACCATCGAACTTGCCCTGTTCACCGCCGATCTGCACCACGCGTACCGTGTCGCCGTATTTCTCGCCGAAGAACTGCATGATCTGCGGGTTGTTCTTGATATCCGAGTAAGGCATCTCCTGCGAATGCACCGGCGCGTTCTCTCGAATCCGCTCGTTGACCAGTCGTTCAATGTCGCTGATCTGCTGGTCGGTCAGCTTCTCCGAGTGATTGAAATCGAATCGCATCCGGTCTGGCGCGACCATCGAGCCACGTTGCCGCGCATCCTTGCTGACCACTTCGTGTAACGCCCAGTGAAACAAATGCGTCACCGTATGATGCCGCTGGATATTCGCGCGCCGAGCCGCGTCCACCGCCACACGCACCGCTTCGCCCACCTCCGGCGCACGACCGGCGGCGAGCGTAGCGCGATGCACATGCACCCTGCCCTGCAATTGCGTGTCGCGCACCACGATGCTGCCGACTTCAGTCCAGTCATGGCCAGGAACGTGGACGAGGCCGGAATCGCCAACCTGGCCGCCCATCTCGGCATAGAACGGCGAGCGGTCGAGGATGATGTCAAACTCCTTCGGTGTGGCGCCCGGCGCCACAGCTTCAACAACCGATTCGGCTTCGAGCGTGTCGTAGCCAAGGAACTTCGTCGCCCTTACCTGCAACCCCTCGCCGACAACCGCGATAACCGTCTTTTTCTTCGCGTGATCCTCGCGCGCACGCTGGCGCTGCTCTTCCATCCGCGACTCGAAACCTTCCACATCCACCTTCAGCCCCTGCTCGCGCGCCATTAGTTCTGTAAGGTCGAGAGGAAAACCGTAAGTGTCGTAAAGTTTGAAAGCCGTCTCCGAGTCAAGCAAGCCCGTCTT
>CAZGGF010000226.1:0-12072 GCA_964524715.1 uncultured Verrucomicrobiota bacterium
GAGTTAACGACGGGGCCGACGAAGAAAGCCAACGAACCGATGAGCTAACGACAGTCGACCAACTCGAAAACGCCTCGACGGCGACTGCCAACAGACGCGATTACTCAATCAAACAAAAATACTCACAGCCTCGGCGTGGCGGGGCTACTTTTGGAGGAACGCGCTACCCTGGGTCATGCGTCCAATAAAGATTCTACCCCGAAGGGGGTTGAATCATCTGACGCCGTCGAAAAAGACTGTGGAATGTAGATTCCGATGCAGGCCGGATTCCCCGGCCCAGCGGGATCATGATCGCCGGGGTGGATCGGGCCCTCCGGGCACGATTGCCTTTCGCTCGCGTGCGACGGCGTGTGTGCGCCTTCAGAAGCGCGATCGCCTTTATCGTTTTCGGTGTAGCCGCGTGCCCTCACGCGGCGATGGTTATAACGATTTCGCCGGGTCGGGGGACCCAGCCTACAGTTTGTGCCGCCTTTCGCTCGCGTACGATGGGGCGTCGTTAACACATCGGGAAACCACGGATGCACACAGATTCACACCGATGGGGAAGATCTCCATCTGCGTGCATCCGTGTGCATCTGTGGTTGAATCATCTTCCTTCGTTCACGCGATCTTCTTTGGCGCACGACAACGCGTCCGGAGGCCGCGTTCCACCTCACGATCCACGCCAACTCTTAACTCTTCACTCTTAATTTTTAACTTCCCCCTCCTTCCCCACGTCGCTTGACCTGAAACGGGCGCTGGCGCATTCTCACGGAGTTGGCATGTTCGTTGGAGAATCGAGACGGCGGGCAAATCAGGGTCGCAACTGTGGATTCAACCATCAATGAGTAAGAAATGGGTCTTTGGTTGGTTTGTTTCGGGAGTGATCACCGGGCTTGCTGCCGTTAGCGTGTTCTACACGCTGATCTTTCCCGGACCTGAAATCTTTGCAGCGGATGAGGAATTGGCTGAACTGAGGCAGATTGAGAAATCGAATCCGGAAGCCGATGCAATCAGCGCCCTCAGACATGGGGACAGGCGTCTTCTGAGTGTCATGGGGTTTGCGGATGAAGTCCCGGCCGCGGCAGGAAATGTGACGGACAGGCAGATTCTCAAGAAACACGGGGTGAGAAGGATCAAAGGAACTACGGACTGCATAAGAGGAAAGGAACAGGAGCGCTTGCAGCCGATCGCGCGTGAGTACGCGCGAAAATACAACTGCGTGATCCTGCGCGAATTGGCAGCGGGCGCTTCGGAGACGTTGAAGCCAAAATAGAAATCTGGAGTTGAGCCCCGGGAGTGAGCGATTGACGATGCAAGGCAGCTGAATGAACAGGCAATACTCTTTATCAGTGTGCGTAATGTTGCGTCAGCACTTGAAAACGAAAGACGACAATGGCAGACCAATGAATATCGTTGGCTACTATTGGAACTTGGGGATCACAACTGCATCCGAAAGTTCGGCAAGGTCAATCGCAACGGATAACGTTCATGATGGCGTGATTGACTGGTCTGATTCCAAAGTCGACGAAATTGACATTAGTTCATCTGATAAACACATTGCAGAATCCTGCAAGGATCGTCAAAAACAAGGCGTATGGTATTCAAGCGGTCGGGTTTTGTTTCCAGATCGGTAACGAAGAACTGCTGATTGGCTTCAAAACGGTGAAGCTGGGAGCGCGGGCGCGGCCAGAAATGGTTTCGCGGTGTTTGAAGCCGGGAAGCTCGTATGATTGAGGTTGGAAATGAAAAAGAAAAGAGTTGTTTTGCTTTCAGCATGTCTCGTGGCTCTCGTGACATTGGGTGCATGGCAAACTGGAACTATGATGATGCTCCCTATGGGGCGTCTGAGCGTGCCTGTGTATCCCGAGACACACGGTTCGCTTAGACAAATTCTGGCCCATTTCAAGAATGAAGTGGGCCGCCAAGGTCTCAGAGTTCAAATTCGGATCTTGGATGAGAAGGGATGTGATGAGCCGCGATTTGTGGGAGGTATTGGGGGGGATGGCTACCTGTTTCTGCACGCAATATCAAGGGTTTTTGAAACGCGTATTAGATGGGAAGGATTTCGAATCATGGTTTTGGGTATTGGTTCAAGACCTCCTGGCGAAAAATTCGGGTTAGGACCTTCATGGTGGTGATCGAAGGGCTCCAGATCGCAAGGCGGCAAATGTCCGGACTGCAGCGGCGGTCTCTGACCGCCGGCTGAAGCCGGAATATCAACGCTCTCGCTGCCTTCCGACATCACCATATATCGCGCCTTTGCGCCACCGATTGTGGACTACTGCTCTCGCCAGTTATTGATGTCGTTGTTGTCCTCGCCGCCGAAACAGTGCTTCATTCCGCCGCGCGTTGAAACCTGCGTGTCGAACGGCTTGAAGAAATATTCGGGTATCTCGCCGCGATCCTGTCCGTTGCCGTGGATCACGGTGACCATGCGATCGAGGCTCAACTCCTGCTGGCGGTCAAACGGCTTGCCGAGTTCCTTCCAAGTCGTGCCGTCCGCGCCATAGGAACACAAATCGCAGGATTGCGGGCAGTGACGCGGCGCAAGGCTTCCATCAGTGAATCGATAGCTGTTTCCATCCACGCTCTTGTAGTTCAGCGGGTTGCCCCAGGCATCGATGATCCGCTTGTAGCAATCGGTGGACGAACCGGATTTCGTGAGAATTCTGGTGTTGCCCGTCACCGTCTGGTCGCCCTTGAAATCAATGTAAGGTTGTTTGGGATGCTGTTGGTGCGGCCCCCAGTATCCCAACCAGAACCACAAAGCTTCGCAGGGCCAGACATACTGGCTGGTTTGAAGCACTCCGCCGTCGGTCGTGCAGGTGAAATCCGGCGGATATCCGTTCCGGTCGGCCTTGAACATCTCGATGGCGGTGCACACCTGCTGGAGAGTGGCCTTGGTGCGCGTCCTCAGTGCTCTCTCATGGAGATAAACAATGCCGGCAATCAAACCCCCGGCGACAATCCCGATAACAACGATCACAGCCATCAACTCAACCAAGGTGAACCCGCGCGAACCCCGGCGAATCCGCGCCGCTCGCGGGGTCAACTCCTGGCTCTCAATGTTTTTCTTCACGGCTCTTTCGGCTTGGCCCGGCTGGCGATGAACTTGTCCCAGAGATCCTTCTGAATGTGGATGTTGAGCAGCACCATCGGCCGGACGCCGTAGAACTCGGTCTGCCAGTCGGGACCGAGTCCGGCGGCGACCGCGGGTTCCTGGTCCATCGAGGTGATGATGATGGGAGCGTGAAGGCCGGCGGGAACATCCCCGGCCTGGGTCCAGTAGCCGACATTGTGAAACTTCCGGAAATACCACGGCAGGGGCCACGTGTCGTAGGGGTTGGCGCAAACCTCGATCACCATGTCGTGATGCGCGGGATGGACGGCAGCGATTTGGTTGACGCGCTTGACGAGGTTCAGCAGGTCCGCGCTGGTGTGCGCATAAACGCAGGGATTGCGTGGGTCGGCACAGAAGCGTCCGTTGGCGCGGCATGCCTGGCCGCCGAGCTGCCACGCTGCCGCCGCAATCAGCGCGCCGACCAGCCATTTCGCCCAGCGCGGCCGCACTGCTTCGATCAACGCCACCGCGCCGATGCCGGCGAGCAGGATCATGCCATGGAGGAACGTGAGCATGAGCCACGGCGATTTGTGGCGGATGATCGAATAGATCGCCGTCAACACCAGGGTGTAAACGGCGAGGAACCACAACAACGCCGACGCTTCGTCGCTGTTGCGCCGGCGCCGCCACGCGGCGACCATCGCCACCGCCGCGAGCGCAACGATCAAAGCTTCGTTCCAAACCGGGCCGCGACCTTCATGGAACCAGAGCAGGATTTGCAGATAGTAATGCCACGGGTGAATGTGCCGGCTCTTTTCGCCGCCCGCCCAGCCGAGGTAGTTCCCGTAGCAGAGCACGGAATCGAGCACGCCGCGCCAGTGCGTGAAGAACGCGGAGTAGAAAACCACCGACACCGCCGCCGCGACACCGAACGCAGCGAACAGATGCCGGCGGTTCACCGCGAGCAATCCCGCGCGCGCCGCCGGCGACACTGCCAGCGCGACGACCGCAGCGCCAAACGAGAGCACCCAGGTTTCCTTCGTCGCATACGTCAAACCCGCAAACGCGCCCGCCAGCAACGCCCACCCCATGGACGGATTGCGCGCGTACCGCCAGCCGACGGCGAAAGTGCCGAAGGTGAAGAAGACCAGCAGCATTTCCTGGATGTAGTAGCGGCTGTAGAACGTCATTGCCGGCGAGATCGCCGTCAGCAGCGCGCTGACAATCATCGGCCATCGCCCCAACCCGTCGCGCAAAAGCCACAGCAACAGCACCAGTCCCGCGCCGAACAATACCGGCACCAGCCGGAACGTGATTTCGGTGGTGTCCGCGAAAGTCTTCCCCGCCGTCAGCCACGCAAACGGCAGCGTGAGGTAATAGAGCGTCGGCCCGTGGTTGTCTTTCAGGTCGTATTCGTACCGGCCGGTTTCCATCAGGATGCCGGTGCGGACGGCCTGATTTGCCTCGTCGCCGTGCATGACGCGCTCATCGAGCCGCCACAATCGGAAAGCAAGCGCGCCTGCCGCGATGGCCAGCAGCAGCGCGCAGGCAAGAAGGTTTTTTCGCACGGCTTCTTTCTACCACAAACCGCCGCCTGTCAGAAGCCCGGCGTTGGCACAAAAGAAGAAGACCGGCGAAACAGAGTCTCGCCGGTCTTCCGGTAACTTCATCCTGCTGTCAACAGGGCAGCAAAGATGGGTTAGAGGTTTACTTCCCGAAAACTTCCACCTCCGTGTAGTGGTTCATCTGGTTGGAGGTGTTGCCATTGCTGTAGAGGCGCACGTAGCGGCCCTTGACACCCTTGACGGCGATCGGACGGCCATCGTAGGTCTCGATGAATTCGAGATCCTTGCCGATGCCGAGGCCGGCGGAGTTGTCGTGGTCGTTGTTGAACACGGTCTTCACGTTCGTGATGAAGTCCGCGTCGTCAGCAACCTGAATCACCACGTCGCGATAAACGCGCGGCTCGCTGTGGAAGTGCCACACCACGATCGCCCAGATCTCGCAAGTCTTGCCGAGATCAATCTGCACCCACTGGGAGCCTGGTCCAAGCTCCACGTAGCTGCCCTCGGCGCCTTCCTTGTCGCCGTCGGTGATGAGGTCAAGGCTGCCGATGACCGGCTCCTTGTCGCTCGAGGTCACCTTCTTCTTGGCCGAGAGGTTGACGCAGCCCGGCGGCACGTAGGTCGGAGGACGGGGCTTGTCGCCGCGCGCCGGTTCGAGGTTGGGAGTCTTGAGATTCTTCGGCGTGCCGACGAACATCGGCTTGGGCATCTTGTAATCCAGTTTCACCATGCCGGCGGGAGCTTCCTGGCCAAAGCTCACCTGGCTCAGCACGAAGCAGCCGAGTGCCACCATCAATCCATACGACGCGTATTTCTTCATAAGTTGGTTTTCCTTATACCGCATTCCGCAGTTTCAACGAACATTGGTTTGCACATTTAACACGATTTGCCATTCCGAACGCAACAAATTCCTTGCGTTCGCGACAGCGCTCGCGCGGCGAACGCCGGCGTGGCGGTCGCCTTGTCGCCCAGCATCCGCAGCAAGCCGCGGCGCTTTTCAACAACAAGCGCGGCCACTTCGACGTGCGCCCGGCAATAGCTATTCACTTCGGCCGTTGTCATCACCATGAACGCCGTGGAAAGCGCGTCGGACATCGCCGCTGTCGGTGCGATGGCCCACGCGGCCAGATGATTTGCCGCCGGCCGGCCGGTGCGGGGATCAAGGACATGCTGACCTTTAACTTCGGTACCGGAACCACTTAGAGCCGAACCACTTAGGAGCACAGTGTCAAAACCTGCCTCACGGCTCCAGTCACCCGCGACTCCGAGTGGCCAGCCGCTCTTGTCCGCTGGGCAACCCGCCGCCTCACCACCGTTGCCAAACGCCAGCACCGAACTGGTCCCGCTATGCAGGAGCACATCCGGAACCTCCCAATCGATAAGAAGTTCCGCGGCCTTGTCGAGGGCGTAGCCCTTGCCGATGGCGCCGAGATCTACTTCAACACACGCCGACGGTTCAGCACCGGAAGCGGGACGAACGGTGACCGTAAACTCCTGTGGATTCAGAACCAGGCGTTCCATGCCGACCGTGGCACGCACGGTGGCAAGCTCCGCGTCGTTGATGCGCTGCCAGTTACCCTTGACGTCACGCATCAGGTTCATGAGGGGACCCACTGTGACGTCAAACGCGCCGCCCGTGTCCGCGTGGACTTGGGCGGCGAGTTGGAGACATTCGAACGCTTCGAGGCTGACGTGGAGGGATTCGCCGGGCTTGAGGCGGTTGATCTGTGCGATATCGCTGCAAAGCTGGAATCGGCTCAGCACTCCTTCCAGCCGGTCAATCTCGCGGAACACCGCGCCCGCCGCCTGCCGCGCGTAAGTTTCTTCCTGCCCCGCGATAACCACCTCGAACTCGGTCGTCATCGCTTCGTGAGCGAAACGGTGCAGCGAAGGAGCAGCCGGTGTCATGAATGTGGGAGGGGCTCGGACGCCCCGGTGACCCTGGCGCATGTCGCGGCGCCGGGTCCGGGCGCCGACGCCCTTTCCACGTTCACCGACGACACGCGCAACCGGTTCATGATCCCAACGAGCCGAACGACTGGTCGGCTAGGATTTCTCAAGCAGCAGCGAACCACAGCAGCCGAACCCACCGATGACCGCCAGGAATGAGCTGCAACGGTGCAAATCCACCAGGACTTCCTGGCCGTGCGTGCCGAACCACGGTTGCATCATCACCACCGCCGTCAACACCACGCCCAGCCCGCCGACCAGCAGCGTCCAGAACAGGAACCGACCGAGGCCGCTTTCCGCCTCGGCGCGAAGCACGGCCAGCACCGCCAGGCTGCCGGCAAATGCGCCACCAGCGCCCGTGTGGCAGATCAGCACGTAGCCGCTCAGCGGGTGTCCAAACACCAACGCGAAGAAGCCGGTGAGCGCCAGCACCGCCAGGCTCAACCCGACGATCAGCGTGAAGAACTTGTCCACCATGGGAAACCGTACGGGCTTCCTGCCCGCACGACCACACGAGCTGCTACCGCATTTCGCGGCCAGCACTCCGACGACCAGGGAAAGCACAGCAAGAATCTTCAACATGGCGTTGTTACTCCTTCCTTCCGAAATAGCGGGCAATCTGTTGCAGACAACCCAACACGCCCACGCCCAGGATGCCAGCCATCAGGCCGCAGCATCCCCACAACATCATCTTAAACAACGGACGCATCGTGAACGAGAAGCCGAACAGCTTGTGGTAGGTACCGTCGAGTTTCGCCGTTTCCACCATCGTCTTCACCGCCACGGTCTTCGTCTTGAGCGGACCGCCGGCCACCACGCGGCCGAAAAGCATCGCCGCGTCCGCAGAGTGGCACTCGGTGCAGGCCTTCGCGCCGAGCGAAGCCACCGCGGAACGGACGTTATGCGCCACCGGCCAGAAGACCGGCTCGGCGGCGGGATCTTTGGAGGCCGTCAGCTTGCCGTCCTTGCCGAGCGCGAACAGGTAACCACGGCCGACATAGACGAATTCGGCGGACTTGTCGGTTGCCGCCAGCGCCTGCAACATCGCCACGAGTTGTTCCTCGATGAACGACTGCTGCGTGCCGGCGGTTTCCACGACCGCGCGCACGGCGAAGTCGGGAACGATCGGCTGGAACTTCTCATTCACCATCCGGCCCCAGACGGCGGCGGCGCGATTCTCCGACGAGTCGGAGGTCGTGAGGCTGCCATCGTCGCTGCGCGTGTAGATCTTCTTGCCACGAGCCAGCGCGGGCGTGCCCGTTGCCGCGTCTTCCGGCGCGAGCGCCTGCAGCACGTTCAGCAAGCCCGACTCGACGTTCGGTTCCAATTGCGCCGCATCCGCCTTGAAGTCCGGCACCAGTGGCGACAGCTTGCCGTCCTTCAACCACAGGAACCCGGACGGCGAGCCTGCGGGCGGTGCGAACTTCGCATCGAGGTCCACGTCGCCATCGGTGTTGACTCGGAACAACTTGCCCGATGCGACGAAAACGGCTTCGCCGTTCTCATCACCGAGCTGGGCGATTCCCTTCAGCACGCTGCCGATCTGCTGGCCTGCGTCGAGGATGCCCTTGGCGGACTTGGTCAGTTCGTCCGGGGCGATCGGCGTAAGCTTGCCCGCCGCGCGACGCGCCCAGAATGCGGGCCACATCACGCGGTTTGGCGCGATCTTGCCATCAGCACCCTTGACGAAGACCGGCTCCTGAATGAACGGCGCGTCCGTGAACCAGAGCGCACGGCCGTGAATGCCGAGCCGGTTCGCGCGTGACACGCGCATGTCGGTCGGCGTCTCGCCGGGCTTCTGGCCGGAGTGACACGCGGTGCAGGAGAGTTTCTCAAAATGCAACGGTGGGATGCCGCCATGCTTCGGATGCGGCGCGCCGAGGCGTCCGCCGCCCTTGGCCGACTCCTCGATGTGGCAGCCGCGGCAACTGAAATCACCGACCGATGCGTCTTTGCGCTCGACCGCTTCAGCTTCGTAACCGCGCACAATGCCGTGATCGACGCCATTGCGATGGCAGTCCACGCACTTGAATCCGGCGCGCGAGTGCACGTCGGCGTCCACGTCTTCCTTCTTCGCACACATCGGCGTGGCGGAGTGGCAGTTCAGGCAGTTTTGGTCGGCCGGCTTCTGGATCTGGAGTACGGTCCGGTTCTTGCTGTCGAATTGCGCCGTCAGATACTTCACATAGGGCGGAACGGCGTAGTCCTTGTCGTCCGGGTTCGGCCCGTCGTTCATTGTCCATGTGGACTTGACGCGCGAGGCCATGCCGCCGACCTCGCCGAGGCCCGACGCTGCGGTCGCGGCCCATGCGAAGTTCTCGCGGCAAACCTGCCGCACCCACTCGCTATGGTCCTGCGCATGAGAACCGTTGTGGCAGGCGAGGCAGTTGATCTCCAGCTTGCCCGATACGGTCCAGCGCGAGTGCGGATCGGCGAAGCAATCCGCCGGTTCACCGGTGTCGCCGCCAGGCATGTGGCGGGCGAACTTCTTGGTGAAGTCCCACTGCGTCATCCCAACCGCCGACGGATTCCACGTGCCAGCCCAGCCGCGATACGACAGCGGCAGTTGCGTGCCGGTGAGTCCATCAACAAGGACCCATGGCTCGCCGGATCTGCCGGCGGCAGCTTTCCCGGAGGAGGAGTTGAAGTGCCAGCCAGCGGAGATTTTCCCGTAGTCATGGCACATCCCGCAGGTCTTGCTCGTCGAGAGCGGCTTGGCGCTCGACATCGAGGGCACAATGCCCTCGCCGTCGGGATCGTTGAGCGGAATCCGGTGGACCGGCACGGTGCGACCGCCGTCCCACGGCTCATCCGCGAAACCGCGCGGGACGGCCAGCAGGCCGGCCGCGCCTATCGTCAGGAGAACTATGGAAGCACGCATGATTATACCTTGAACTCGTCAGCCTTGAACTCGAGTTTGCGTCCGGCAGCGACGGCGTCGTTGGCCTTGAGCACCGCGACGGCGGTTTCGTAGGCGACTTCGCCGGGGCAGTTAAGCTTCGCGCGGCCGCGAACGGCGTCGAAGAAGTTCTCAAGGTGCGGCTGGTGCGCCGGCTTGAGCAGTTCGATCGGGAGCGGCCACTTGCCGGATTCGGCCGTGACGCGCACGTCCACCGCGACGTTGCGGGTGGTGGTCGGCTTGATCGCTTCCTTGACCGGCTTGAGCCAGCCTTTCTTGGCGTACTCGTCCCAAGACGGCGCATGCGCCTCGCGCTCGACGGTGTCGCCGCGCGCCGCCACCTCGGAGATGGTCAGCGAGCCGTTGACGCCCATGAACTGCTCATAGAAACCGCCGCGCTTGGTGGTGGTGAGCACCTGATAGTAGGCGCGGTTGATGCCTTCCGGCGTCTTGTATTCGTAAATGGTCATGACGTTGTCATACCATTCGTTGCCCTTGTAATAGTCAGCGCCGCCCATCGCGACGATGGCCGACGGATTGCACTCCCAGAGCCAGCTGAAAAGGTCGATCTGGTGCGAGCCAAGGTCCACGATCGGGCCGCCACCGTATTTCTTGTACCAGCGCCAGTTCCGGAACTGCTCCATCGAGACGTAGCCGTATTTGTCGAGCTTGGCCTGGTCGATCGCGAATTTCTTCGGCCAGCCCAGCGGGTCGGAAACCGAGCGGTTCCATTGCCCGTAAGCGTGCGTGACGCGGCCGAGGAGCTTGGCCTCGCGGATGAGCCGGTCAATCGCGTGGATATAGCGCGGGTTGCTGCGGCGCTGATGGCCGATCTGGAGCAACTTGCCGGTCTTGCGCTGCGTCATCACCATGCTGCGGGCCTTTTCCAGCGAGTTGGACATTTCCTTCTCGCAGTAAACGTGCTTGCCGGCCTCCATGCAGGCGTTGGCGATCTCGGCATGCATCCAGTCGGGCGTGGCGACGACGACCGCGTCGAGGTCCTTCTCCTGCGCGAGCAGCTCGCGGTAATCCTCGTACAGCTTCACGTCGTGGCCGGTCTTCCGCAGACGGCCGCCGACCAGCTTCTGGTGGTATTCCCAGATGTCGCAAACAGCCTTGAACCGCACGCCCGGAATGCCGCTGGCAGCCTCGATAAGGACCTGCCCCTGCGCGCCAAGACCGATGATGCCGACATTCAGGTCGTCAATGCCTTTCGGCCCCGCGACCGTCGCCGGCTTCGCAGGCTGCGCGGCGGCTTGCGCCAGCGCGTTGCCCGAAAATGCCAGACTCGCGCCGGCCACCGCGGCCGACTGCAAGAACGTCCGGCGATCCACTTTTCCGTCCACGTTTTGCTTTTCGTTGCTGCTCATAAAAACTCCGCTGCACTCGACTCGTTATTTGTTCTTCGGCTCAAACTTTTCCAAGAGCTTGCCAGCCTTGGCGCGTGTCGCCGCGTCCTTCGTCAACTCCAGACATTTTTTCAGGGCAGCGACCGCTTCGTTATGCTGCTTTTTTTCAATGGACACAACAACTTTCAAATAAGCATTTCCAGCTTCGGCCTTGATCGCATCGTCCGTCAGCAGCGGCTCAATGGCTTTCAACGCGCTGGTGTTCTGGATGCCCGCCAGCGCGCCCAGCAGAAGCCTCTTCTCGTCCGGTTCTTTCGCCGCCGGCAGGGCCTTGGTCAGATGCTTCAACTTCTCGCCGTCCGCGTGCCGGCCGCCAAGGCTCGCGATCCGCGTGTAGCCGCGCAACGCCAGCACGCGGTGGGTCTTGTTGGGCGACGACTTGATGACCTCGATCAAGTCCGGTAACACGCCGGCATCGTCCGCTGAGGCCAGCGCACGCAACGCCGTATCGCACACTTTCTCGTCCTTGTCCTTCAACGCCGCCCTCAACGTGCCCAACGCCCCCGGACCGCCGACCTGGCCCAGCATCTTCAGCATGGCCAGACGAGCATCGCCCTTGGACCTGTTGAAGGCGGCCAGCAGGATTTCATCAACGTTCCTCTGGTCATACATCCGCCGTGCCGCTGTCACCAGCGCGTCCTGAGCGTCGGTGTTGTCGGGATTCTTCTCCACCAACGCCACCAGCCCCGGCAACCCGTCCTCGTCCGCCACCATCCCCAGCGCCTTGAATGCCTCGCGGCTCACCGCGCTGTCCTTGTCCGCCGTCGCCTGCTCCAACACCGCCTGTGCCGTGACCGTCCGCCGGGCGCCGAGCGTCTGGATCAACAACACCTTGGCCTTTCCATCGGCGCCCGCCATCCGCTTTATGAGCGACGGGTCAACCTTCCGGCCGGTGATGTTCTTCAGGCTCTCCATTGCCGCGGCCGCTGTGTCGCCGTCGCTCGCGGCAGCCTTCAAAAGCGTGTCGAGACTCGATTCATCGCCGAGTTTGCCGAGCGCGGTGATCGCCGCAATGCGCACCGCCTCGTTGTCGCTGGTGGCGAGCGCCGCGACCGCCGGCAACGCCACCTGGTCGCCACGATCCATCAGTGCCAGCAACAGATTGACCTGCAACTCCGGTGACAGCCCGGCGAGGTTGCCGGCAAACGCCCTCGTCGCCGCCGGCCCTGGAAGATCGAGCAGGCCGCGGACGGCGGCTTTCTGGCC
>CAZGGF010000227.1:0-2627 GCA_964524715.1 uncultured Verrucomicrobiota bacterium
GCATTACGCTGCGCTGCTGGATCGCGTGGTGGATTACAACCTCGCCCTTGCGCGTATTGGCGTCGAACGATTCGGCGTCGAGGTCGTCGCCACCACCGACGACGTGGCCAACGCCAAAGGCTTGTTGATGTCACCGGCTTCCTACTTCGACGTCATCGCGCCCGCGTTCCGCAAAGTCATCGGCGGCTATCGCAGCCTCGGCTGCCACGTCATCAAGCATTGTGACGGCGACGTTCGACCGCTGCTGGATTTCTGGGTGGAGAGCGGCATCAGTTGCCTGGACCCGATCGACCCGGCGGCCGGCCTGCACATGCCGACGATGAAAGAACAATACGGCGACCGCATCTGTCTGAAAGGCAACATTGACTGCGCCGGAGTCCTGCAGAGCGGGACCGTCGAGGAAGTCGAAACGGCAGTCCGGGATTTGTTGCGCGGGTGCGGCAGGTCGGGAATCATTTTGTCGTCGAGCAACTCGATCCACCGCGGCGTGAAACCTGAGAACTACATGGCGATGGTGCAGGCATTGCGGCGTGAAGGCCGCGACGCCGCAAGAAAGAGCGTGGAATCCGCACATGCAAATGTTACAAGCTGAACGGCTTGGGAAACGAAACACTATGAAACGATCATGGAACCGTTATCTCGCGAGCGCCGTCATGTGTTTGGCGGTTGTGAGCTTGCCGTGCGCCGATGGCGCGGATCGTGACACGAAGCCAGGCTGCCAGACAACAGCATCCACCTGCGCCAAGCGAAGCTCCTGGACCGAGACAATGGTGGCGATGCGGTCCAGATATCTACAGTCGTCCGAGGCACAGAAGACTGTGGCGAGCGACTCCCTTTTCAAACCATTGGACACCGGTTTGCTCGACGCGAGAGGTCCTGCCAAACATATCGTCGTCAATGTCGCTGGTCTGAAGGAACTGCGGCTCGTGACGACCATGGGGAAAGCCCCCGCCAACTGCAATATCTGGGGCGAACCCAAACTCATCGCCAAAGACGGCGCCTTCACGAAACTTACCAGCCTCAAACCCACCAGCGTCAGCGTCGGATGGGGACGGTTGCTCATGGACAAGAACTGGCAGGGCCATCCGCTGATAATCGGCGACCGCAAGTTCCAGTTCGGCTTCTGGGTCCACGCCAACAGCGAACTGACCTTTGCGCTCGACGGGAAATACGAGCGATTCGAGGCGTTCGTTGGCGAGGACAAGGATCGCGCGGACGGCCTCGTGCGTTTCAAGGTGCTATCAACCCCCGTGCCGCCGCCGGCGTGTTGGGCGGAAGTGGCGCGTGACTATCCGTTGCAGGCCGGCTGGCTGCGCGCGGACGCCGGGGCCGATGGCATCGCGGCGTGGTTTGGCAGGCGGGATTCCGGCGCGCTCGAACGGGAGATTATCGTTGTGGCGTTGCGGGAAGCGCCGCCAACTTCGCCGCTGTGCGCCGAACTCGAAGCGATCGTTGCGGCGAAGGCTGGCGCAGGCGACGCGCGCTGGTTGGACCTCTATGGCCGCGCCTGCCGCTATCGCGGTTGCGCCGCGATGTTGAAATCGCTCGACAGCGCCGATCTGAAAGCGGCCTTTGAGAAGAACCTCGCCGACCTTGTTGCGGCCAAAGCCCCGGTCGGGGATGCGCGTTGGGACGCGCTACGCGCGCGCGTCTTGCAGGCCGCCGAACTCGATCATCAGTTCGTCGCGCTGCAATACGACATCCAGCAGCGCACCGTGCTCAGCAAAGCCACCGGTGAGAGAGTGTGGAACGGCACCCGTTACGTTCCCGCCGAACGCTCGACCGCCGAGGAGATTGCCGGGCAGACGTTCAATAACGTGTCGCTGGTGCTCGAGAGTGACCGCGATCCCGCCGACATCGTGCTGCGACGGACGGCAGCGTTGCTGGCTGATTTGAAACTGACGGGATTCGAAACACCGCTGGCGAAGCTCAGGAAAGCCGTGGCCGACACGCCCGTCACTGATATCAATGCGAGGCGCGCGTTGCATCACGAGATCTGCAAGATTCGCCGCCAGATCGCGTTTGCCAACCCGCTGCTCAATTTCAAGGACATCGCCTTTATCAAACGCCATCGCACCTTCTACCAGCACATGTGCGACCAGTTCTACGGCATCTGCCAGAATCCCGGCGGCGGCCTCTATGTGCTGGAGAATGCGTTCGGCGAAAAGCCGGTGGTTCGCGACGTGCTCGCCAGCGCCGTCTGCGAGACCGGCCGGCTCAAAGGCGAAAAACTCAGCGGTGGCAGCGGGGTGTTGCCGTCGCTTCACTACGACGGCCAGAAGACACTCACCGGCGATGATGTCGAGGGCGGTTCGTTCCTTTCGCCGGCGCTCTCGCCCGACGCGAGACAGATCGCGTTTGCCTACGTCGAGCGCAAGGGCGGCAAGGAGCAGATTTTTCACGAGGACCCGACGCGCGGCCATTGGGATGCGCAGCGGAGCTACCACATCTTCAAAGTGAACGTGGACGGCACACGCTTGGAGCAACTCACGGACGGCACTTGGAACGAATTCGACCCGTGCTGGCTGCCCAATGGGCGCATGGCGTTCATCAGCGAGCGCCGCGGCGGCTACCTGCGTTGCGGTCGCGCCTGCCCGCTCTACACGCTCTACGACATGAACCCGGAC
>CAZGGF010000228.1:0-2506 GCA_964524715.1 uncultured Verrucomicrobiota bacterium
CGATTCCCGACGCATTTCGGCCGCCACACCGCAAATAAACTTGTCCAAGTGCGGTATGCACCAGAACACGAACAAAATCACAACCATGCAATCCATTGCGAAGGAAAATAGCACAGTCGGCGGGGTATGGCAAGGCACGCACTGATCGAGCCGAAACAAAAGAGAATCGGGTTGGAAACGATTCGGTTTTGATCGCCGGGCGAGGGGACTGATGAGCTGGAGCCAGCGGCAACGTGCCGACTGGCACACTGGCGGAAATTGATTCCTCTGTGAAAACCGAGGGCTTTCATGTATGCAGAATGGGTGCAACGCAAATGGCAACATCGCAAAATCTTACGCCGCTTTGCCGCTGTTCCGAGTGCCCCAGACAAGCCGGAGTTTTTTGCCTCCAAGAACACGCAACCGACTCTCATGAATATCCATCGTCTGACTCTGCTCATCATCACGGCCGCCCTCCTCTCGTGGACCCTCCCTTGCACTGCTGCTGAGGATTGGGGCGCCTACAGCATTGTGCCTGTCAGCGCGCAGGCGATGGTGCTGGAGGCTGTGGACTCGGGCCGGCAGGACGGCACCGTTGTGTCGATCAACAAACCCACGGGCGGTGCGAACCAGAAGTGGATCCTCACGCCGCGTGAGGAACAGTTCTTCACGATCAAGCCTGCGCATGATTCCTCGCTCGTGCTTGCAGCGGCCAAGGGCGGCGCGAAGCGCGGAACCCCGATTGTGCTGGAGAAAGACGCCGGCCAACCGTGGCAGTTGTGGACAGTGACCAAGCACGAGAGCGGCGGCTACGTCCTTGTGCCAAAGCACGCGCCAGCGCTCGGGCTCGATCACTTGGGCGGCAAGCCGAGTCCCGGCGCGAAGATTGATCTTTGGACCTGCAATGCGAACGACCCGCACTTGCAGTGGTTCATCAGGCCACTGGCTGGCAGCGGCATTGCCGCAGCGGCGGCGGCCGATGGCGCGAAGAAATACGAGCCGCCCGCGATCAAGCCGGAGGAGATCCGGCCCGGCGTCACCAAGCAGTTCAAGTTCACGCAGAGCAGGATTTTCCCCGGCACCGTGCGCGACGTGACGGTCTTCATCCCGGCGCAATACGACGGCAAGAAGCCCGCGTGCGTTTACGTGAAGACCGACGGCTTCAACCCGCGCGAGAAGACACTGATGGAAACGATGATCGCGACGAAGGAGATGCCGGTCACGGTCGGCGTGTTCGTGCGGCCCGGCGAACTGCCCGCGCCGATGAAGGGCACGCCCGGCCGGCGCAACCGCTGCTTCGAATACGACGGCGTGAGCGACAACAACGTACGCTTTCTCACCGAGGAGTTGTTGCCCTTTGTTGCGAAGGAATTTGGCCTGAATCTCTCGACCGATGGCAACGACCGGTGCATGTCCGGCGGGAGCAGCGGTGGCATCGCGGCGTTCACGGCAGCGTGGAACCGGCCCGAAGCGTTCAGCCGCGTGTATGCGGCGAGCGGGAGCTGGGTCGCGTTCCGCGGCGGGCACGAGTTCCCGACGATGGTGCGCAAGTTCGAGGCCAAGCCGATCCGCGCCTTCCTCACCACGGCCACGCGCGACATGGAGAACGCCGCGGGCGATTGGTTCCTCCTCGATCAGGAAATGGACAAGGCGCTGAAGTTCTCCGGCTACGATTACCAGTTCCGCATCATTGATGGACGCCATGTAGCGGGCTACATGGACCACTGGCAGGAGGCGATGGCGTATCTGTGGCGCGGTTGGCCCGAACGCGTGAAGGCCGGTCCGAGCGCGCCGCGGGCGCAGGAAATCCTGATCCCCGGCGAAGGCTGGCAACTCGTTGCAGAGGGGTTCAAGAGCACGCGCGGCCCGGCGTGCAATGCGAACGGCGAGGTGTTCTTCGCCGACACGTCCAACAACAAGATTCACCGCATCGATCTCGATGGAAAGGTAAGCGAGTTCGTCGCCGATGCGGGCCAGGCGCACTGCGTCACCATCGGCGCGGATGGCGCGCTATTCACCATCTCGGAGAAATCCGGCAAGCTCATGCGCTACGACGCAGCGGGGAAGGGGAGCGTCGTCATGGAGGGCATCCTTGGCCACTCGATCCTCGCGCGGCCTGACGGCGGCCTCTACGTCACGGACAACGACGACAAGAAGCCGAACAACGGCGGCACCGTGTGGTTCATCAAGGACGGCAAGAAGAAGCTCGTGGACTCCGGCGTGAAATTCGCCACCGGCATGGCGTATCGCCCCGACCAATGGCTGCTCTCCGTTGCCGAAGGCCACTCGAAGTGGGTCTACAGCTACCAGATCAACGCCGACGGCACGCTGGCGAACAAGGAGCGCTTTTTCCATCTATACGTCGCCGACTGGGACGACGACGCGGGCGCAGAGTGTGTGTGCTACTCGCTCGAAGGCCGGCAATTCATTGCCACCCGCAGCGGTGTACAGATCAGCGCCGACGACGGTCCCACGCAGGTCATCCTCCCCGTGCCGGATCGCGCTCGCGTAACCGGCGTCTGTCTTG
>CAZGGF010000229.1:0-35161 GCA_964524715.1 uncultured Verrucomicrobiota bacterium
CTTGCGCACCCACTTTGGCGGCGTGAACGGCATCGGCCGGCCGTAGTCACTCGATGTAAAGAGGATGCTGCTGCCGAGCGTTTGGCGGTCCGGCTGCACAAGGCCGAGCGATTCGTTGAATTCACTACGTTGTTCACGGCCCCAACGGAACGCCGCGCCGCTCTCCAGCGCGAGCCGGCTGTCGCCGGTGCAGTCCAGATAAACCCCGGCCTTGATGCGGTAGAGATGCTCGGTCTTGTCGCACCGCACCATGACCTGTTGAATCGCGCCGTCCTTCGTCTCTGCTGCGAATAACACACTGTCGAGCAAGAGCGTGATGTTCGGCTCGCTCTTGACCTTGTCGTAGAGCAGCAGGTCCCACAACTCCCACGACCGCTGCGGGTTGTTAACCGCATCATCGAGCCGGAATTCCTCGATCAACCCACCTTCGCGCCAGCCAGGCCGCCCCTTATGACAGTTGGCGCCGACGATGTGCATCTTCACCTCGCTGCTGGCGTTGCCGCCGAGCCGTGAACGGTCCTGCGCCAGCACGACGGTCGCGCCGTTGCGTGCCGCGGCAACCGCCGCGCACACGCCCGACATGCCGCCGCCCGCCACGAACACATCACACGCCAGGTCCACCAGTGTCATGTGGGGTTCGCCCGCGAGCCGGCCCGGGCCCGGCTGCGGTGGCGCGATACGGTCGAACGCGGTGCTGAGTTGCTCTCGCGACGGCGGCGTGGCATTGGAGAACCCATCGGCGCGGACTATGAGCGAATAGCCGGTGCCAAGTCCGGCCATGGCAAGGAATTGTCGTCGATTCATGGTAATATCTGATTCGTTTGTAACGGCTCACAGCTATGCTAGAGCAAAATTCCCCGGCATTCAAATGGTGAACTGAAAACAGGAGGCAACAGACTCGTTTCACCATTCCAATCCATCCCGGATCGTCGCTTGACATGGCGAAGGACGCGTGCGTAGCCTCGCTCACCCTTGGAGAACAGGAAGATGGAAGCAGAAGAAACAAGAACCCGAGACCAACTCTGCTGCGCTCCGTCTTTCTGTGAGGGAAATGCAGGGAGTTGGTCTTAAAGGAGGAAAGAGGAAATGAAATTGGACTGCTATGGACTGGCAGTTGGGATCGCCTGCTTTGTGTTGGCTGCGTCATCATGGGCCGCAGATACCCCTGCAAACATCATAAAGAACGGAGATTTCTCGCAAAACAAGATGCATTGGCAGGGGGGAGGGAGAATCGTCCCGTTGGAAGATGCTCCAACCAACAAAGGTTTGCGCGTCAAGCTGAACAAGCGTGAGAGTGTCTCGTTCTCTTACGCGTTTGAACCAAAAGGTGCGCGAGGTGTGAAGCTGACTTTTCGGGTGAAGACCAGTGGAGATTTTGCCTCATCCAGCCCGAAGTTGGGTGCCATAACAATCAAGTTCCGCAGATCAACTGGAGGCTACCGGTACAGCGACCGTGTGGTGAAACAGGAACCTCAGTGGCAACTCATAACGTGGACTTGTTCAGAGGTGGGTGCCGGACAGGCAACGATGGAGATTGAGGTAAAGTCTGGAAAAGGCGAACTGACGTTTGACGATTTTGTTCTCATACCGGTAGAAGGGTGAATCGCCGGGAAGTTTCTTCAGCACCTGAAACCCGAATGCAGCGTTGTGGGTTGATCTGCATTTGCGGTGAGGGAGATTGCTTCGCCGTCAGCAGGTGTATTCTTTCAGTCTGAGTTTGGATCGGTTTCAAACTGGCAGGTGGTGTGTCGCTTCTGTCTGGTAGTGCCACCTGCGGGTATTGTCGTCACTTGTTAACAGGGGCGCGGAACCTCCAGGCCGGGCTGAGATTCCCTGTTTCGCAAGGCATGGCCCTTCTTGG
Source organism: uncultured Verrucomicrobiota bacterium (assembly GCA_964524715.1). Lineage (GTDB taxonomy): Bacteria > Verrucomicrobiota > Verrucomicrobiia > CAIQCK01 > CAIQCK01 > CAIQCK01. The sequence continues at coordinate 1,862 of CAZGGF010000229.1, forward strand.
AGTTTTTCGGCCTTTTCCGTTGACGGGGCAGGGTGGCGTTAATAGTATCCGCGGTTCCGCTTTCTAGAGAATGGCGGGCATGAAACACGTATAATTAACTTAGGAGACATCAATGGCAATCAAAGTAGCAATCAATGGTTTTGGACGCATCGGCCGTCTGGCCTTCCGCGCGCTTGCGGAGAAGGGCCTCATCGGCAAGGAAATCGAAGTCGTCGCCGTCGGCGATATCGTCCCGGCAGACAACCTTGCTTACCTGCTGAAGTATGATTCCATCCAGGGCCGCTTCAACAGCGAGGTTTCCTCGAAGAAATCGGCCGCTGACAAGGCTGAGGACGATGTGCTCGTCGTCAATGGCAAGGAGATCAAGGTCGTCAGCGCCAAGACCCCGGCGGAATTGCCGTGGAAGGCGCTCGGCGTGGACCTCGTCATCGAGTCCACCGGCTTGTTCACCGACGTCGAGAAGGCCAAGGGCCACCTCGCCGCTGGCGCCAAGAAGGTCATCATCAGCGCTCCGGCCAAGGGCGATTGCCTCACGGTTGTGATGGGCGTGAACCAGGACAAGTATAACCCGGCTCAGCACCACGTTGTTTCCAACGCTTCCTGCACGACCAACTGTCTCGCGCCGGTCGTCTATGTTCTGCTCAAGGAAGGCTTCGGCATCGAGGAAGGTCTGATGACCACGGTCCACTCCTTTACCGCCACGCAGAAGACTGTGGACGGTCCCAGCAAGAAGGACTGGAAGGGTGGCCGCAGCGCCTCAATCAACCTCATCCCCTCCACCACGGGCGCGGCGAAGGCCGTCGGCCTTGTGTTGCCAGAGGTGAAAGGCAAGCTCACCGGCATGGCGTTCCGCGTGCCGACCCCGACCGTCTCGGTCGTGGACCTCACGGTCCGCACCGTGAAGGAGACCAGCTACGCTGAAATCAGCGCGGCGATGAAGAAGGCCAGCGAGACCTATCTCAAGGGCATTCTCGGTTACACCACGGACGAGGTCGTCAGCAGCGACTTCATCCACTGCCAGCTCTCGTCCATCTTCGACGCCGGCAGCGGCATCGAGTTGAACAAGCGCTTCTTCAAGCTTGTGAGCTGGTATGACAACGAGTGGGGCTATAGCTGCCGCGTCGGCGATCTTGTGAAGTTGATGATCGCCAAGGGCCTGTAAGTCGGCGCTCGTTTGCCAACATAGCTGTACCGGTTCCGCCGGGCATGCGCATCCGCGTGTGCCCGGCGGTTCTATTTTAGAGGCCCGGGGTTGATGGATGCGGTGGAGAAGGCCGGAAATCGCGTGTTTTCCGGCAGAAGTCTCCACATTCTTCTGGCTTGTTCAGCAGCAGCCGTGTTAAGCTGGCGCCGGATGAAGACAAACTACATCACGATAACCAGTTTGATCGTGTTGGCTACAACAGTCCTCAGCATCACCGTGGGTTGGATCAGCTATCGTGATGTTGAATACATAGCGGCTGCGTTGTTCTCCATCGTTGCAGTCATCATCATTCGCCAGCGCAGGAAGAAGCTATAGTTGCTCCTGGCAACTGAGGTGGCAGGGATGTCCTGCGCGGGAAATGAGGTTGTGTAGGGACTCGATGTTCGGGCGGGGGAAACAGTATTCGTGTCTAAATCCAACGTGACACTCCGTTCACACAATCGTGAAAAAAAAGCGCACAAGGTTTGGCTGCGCAGGAGGATCGCGGTGACGGAGGTCGCGAGTCCGGGATTCCCGAAGTCAGATGGTCGTGGTCGAGATATTCGAAACCAGAAGATTATCCGGGTGTTCGTTTTCCTGTTTGGCCGCGAAAGTGATGCAGAAAGAGGTTCCGTGATCGCGCTCCACTTCGATGGTGCCGTGCAGCTTCTCGGTCAACATGAACACCAACTGATGGCCCAGTGTCGTGGTTTGGCGCAGATTCATTCCCCACGGCAAACCCACGCCGTCATCGACAACCTTCATAAGGATTTGTTTCTGGGGTGTGGTTTGCAGTTCCACGGCGATCCGTCCAGACCGACCATTCGGGAAGGCATGTTTCAAAGCGTTGGAGACCAGCTCGTTGACGATCAAGCCGCACAGAACCGCCCGATCCAGGTCGATGGAGACTGGTTGCAGATGGCGCTCCAACTTGATGGTGCCCGCCCTGTCTGCGTGGGCGCGGAAGAGGTGGCTGCAGAGGCTTTCGATATAATCAGCAAAATTCACATGTGCCAGGCTCTGCGACCGGTAGAGTGTTTCGTGCAACAGGGCCATGGAGTGGATGCGATTGCCGGTTTCCTGCATGGCGTCGAGCGCTTCCGGATTCTTGGTGCGAACTGCCTGCAACCTCAGCAAGCTGATCACGATCTGGAGGTTGTTCTTTACGCGGTGGTGCACTTCTTTGAGGAGCACTGTCTTTTCCTCGAGCGATGCGCGGGTCGCTTCTTCTGTACGTTTGCGCTCGGTGATGTCAGTGTAGATCCCTTGCAGACCGATCACCTTTCCTCGCGCGTCGCGCAAAGGCGCCTTGATGACCTCCATGAAAATCTTGGACTGCTTGGGCCCCTGATGTTCTTCCACTGTTTCAAGCATCTGACCGGTCTTGAGAAGCCGGGCGTCGTCCTGCTCGTGTTTCCTGGCCAAGTCCAGCGGGAAAAGGTCGAAGTCGGTCTTGCCGATGATCCCCGACAACGGTTTGCCCAAGGCACGGCAGAATCGTTGATTGGCGAAGGTGAACCGGCCTGACGCGTCTTTGCAGAACACGTTCTGGGGCAGGTTCTCCACCAGTGAATGATAGAGGACCTCGGATTGCTTGCGTTTCCGGCGTTCTTCCGCCTCTTTCAACTCGCGTTCCACTGCGGGCACCAGTCGTGCCAGTTTGCCCTTCATGACATAGTCATGGGCTCCGGCTTTCATGGCCGCCACCGCTTCTTCCTCGCTGATGTGACCCGAGACGATGATGAACGGCAGATCCAGTTCCTTGCCTTGGAGGACACTCAGCGCGTCCATCGAACTGAACGCCGGCATGTAATGGTCGCTCAATACGATGTCCCATGATTGCCGTTCGAGTGCGGCAATCATGGCCTCGGCGGTGTCCACGCGCTCGTAGACGGGTTCATAGCCGCCTACGGTCAGTTCGTGGACCAGCAGTTGCGCCTGTTCCGGCGAATCTTCGACGATCAGTGATCGAAGCGGCTTGCTCATGTCGCAGGTTCTCCTCTCAACTGAGTCTTGATGGGAATGAGATGCGGAAGGTGGTGCCGGGTTTCCGCGTCACGTCAACGGTGCCATGCAGTTTCTCGGCGAGCATGAACACCAGTTGATGTCCCAAGGTCCCCGTCTGGTGGATGTCGGCTTCGGGCGGAATGCCCACGCCATCATCGGCAACTTTCAGGACGATTTGATTCTCCGGCGTCCTCTTCAGTTCAACCTCGATCCGTCCTGCACGGCCGTCGGGGAAAGCATGTTTGAGGGCATTGGAGACCAATTCGTTGATGATCAGACCGCACGACACCGCCTGGTCCAGATCCACGGAGACTTCCTCCAAGTGAGATTCCAGTTTGATCTTGGCAGCCTTCGGCCCGTAGGAACGGAAAAGGTGGCCGCAGATGTTCTCTATGTAATTGCCGAAGTTCACACGCCCCAGCGTTTCCGAGCGGTAGAGCGTTTCATGCAGCAGGGCCATCGAGCGGACCCGGTTGCCGGTTTCCTGCAGGGTGTCGAGCGCTGTTTGATTCTTGGTGCGAACCGCCTGGAGGTTCAGCAGACTGGTCACGGTCTGAAGATTGTTCTTCACGCGGTGATGGACTTCCTTCAGGAGGACTGTCTTTTCCTGGAGGGAAGCCCGGACCGCGTTTTCGTCCCGCTTGCGCTCGGTGATGTCCTGGAAGAAGACGGCCATCCGATGGGTGCCGGTCTGAAATGCGTGAAACTCGAAGACGCCGTGAATGCCCTCATCGTTCCACTCCACCTGATCATTCTGATAATCTTCTCCATCGGTCGCAACACGCCGGAATGCATCGGGAATCTCCGTGCCCTTCAGGCTTGGGAAGGCCTCTTCAAAAGTTTTGTTGAAGAACTGTTGACTGGCCACACGCGTGACCTTTTCCTCGGCGGGATTCGCTCCCTTGAGCACCAGCCGTCCGTCAGACAGCAACTCAAAGAAATACGCGCCGAACGGTGCGCCATTGATCGTCGCTTGCAGACGGCGTTCGCTTTCCCGCAGCGCCTCTTCTGCCCGCTGGCGTTCCGCGATCTCCTGCTTCAGCCCGTCATTGGCTTTCGCCAGATCGGCGGTTCGCTCGGTGACACGTTGTTCAAGCGATGCCTGCATTGCCCGCAATTGTTCAAAAAGGTTGTCGAAGGCGGATCCCAGTACATCGATCTCGTCATTTCCCTTCGCTCCCTGCGGCGTCATCCGCGAGACCTCAGACTTGTCAGCGATGTTGCGAATGTGCCGCGCCATATTCACCAAACGCCGCGACACAACGACATGAAACACCACGATAATCAACCCAAACAGGAAGGTGAGCCAGGTGGCCAGGACCACCAACTTCCAACGCATCTCGGCCGCGATGGCAATGGCAATCTTCTCGACGGGGACTGCGATGACATCCACGCCAACCATGTCTCCCGCCTTCCAGTGAAAACCTGCGGTTGTGCCATATCGTTTCACCAGTGCAGCCGGAGCGTCCTTGGGGTCGCCATGGCACCGCAGACATTCCGGCGTTAGTCGCCGGGCTTTGATCTGCGCCACGTAACGATGACCGTTGATCTGTATGGGGTCGGTGGTTTGGACGAGCTTGGGGTTCTTGCGGAACATCTCGATGAAACGCATTTCATCCGGAGTGGCCTGGTTGATTGGATTGCGTGGTTTGTCAGAGGCAAACCGGACGATATAGCCGGGGAACTTTTTCTGAAGATCTTCGAAGATGCTCCGTGAAATCAACGCAGAGGACATCATCTCGGGAATAAAAGCGTCTTTGCCCGCGATTTTTTCCACGCCTGGACGGATGGTCTCGGCCACGTATTTGCGGATGGCCATGTTGAACTCCATGACCATGTTCGCCTGCTGGCGAACCATGCTATCGGCGACATGCTGGGTCGTTGCGTAAATTTCGTAAAAAACGAGTGTCGAAAAGAGAATCGCAACAGCTCCAAAAGGCAGGAGGAAACGCGCAGCGATGCTTTTCATATTCTTAGTCTCCTATCTGCTATCAAGATGAAAGAAGACTACGCGAGAATTTCACGCCTCGCTAGGAAAAATGCAGTTGGGCAACAGCTCAATACATTCACCCCTCGGTTGTGACTGTACTGTGTATTGGTGCTACAGCACGGGAAAACAAGGTGGCGCACTTATCCGGCGTGACAGCAGCCGGGACGCTTGCTATAAGCCGGTCTCGTTTTTCACCACCAACAGGAGAATAATTCTATGGTTAAAGTCGGCGTCATCGGTCTCGGTTTCATGGGGGTCACCCACTTCAAAGGGTACAAGAAGATTTCTGATGCGCGCGTTGTTGCTGTGGCGGACAGCATTGAGAAACGACTCACGGGCGACTGGAGCGACATCAAGGGTAACATCGGCGAGGCTGGCGGCATTCAGGACCTCAGCGGGATCGCCACCTACAAGGAGATGGATCGGCTGCTCGCCGATCCGGCAGTGGAACTGGTGGACATCTGCCTGCCGACGAGCGCGCACCGCGATGTAACCATCCGGGCGCTTCAGGCCGGCAAGCACGTGATTTGCGAGAAACCGATGGCGGTCAGTCTCAAGGATGCCGATGCGATGCTCGCCGCCGCCAAGAAGGCCAAACGCCATCTGTTCATTGCGCAAGTCCTGCGTTTCGTCCCCGAGTTTGCCTACGTGAGCGAGGCCATTGCCGACGGCCGCTACGGCAAGCTGCGTGGCGCCCACTTCAAGCGCGTCATCTCCATGCCCGACTGGTTGACTGGCGACTGGATCAAGAACGCCAAACTCAGCGGCGGTCCCATGCTGGACCTGCACGTCCATGACTCGGATTTCATCGCTCATACACTCGGCGTGCCGAAGCGTGTCACAAGCTCGGGCATCGTGTCGGACGACGTGGTCACCTATGTCGTCACCCAGTATGACTTCGGGACGAAGAACCTGGTCGTCACCGCGCAGAGTGGCGCTGTTGCCGCCAAGGGCCTGTGCTTCGAGCACGGGTTTGACGTCTATTTTGAACACGGGACGTTGCAGCACAACTCCAAGGCCGGCCAGCCGTTGACGCTCTGGAAGGAAGACGGCGGTTCGGAGAAGATCGACCTCACCAGCCGTGAGGACGGCTATGTCGCGGAACTGCGACACGTCGTGGATTTCATTGGCGGTCGAGCGCCGAAGAACCTCCTCAGCGGCGCCAGTGCCCGCAATGGTCTGCGCGTCTGCCTTGCTGAGGCTCAATCGGCGCGTACCGGCAGGAAAACGGCCGTCTGAGTGCCATTTTTCCAAATCCATGCGTGTGGTGGTGAGAGAAACAGTGCGGGTCACATGCCAGTGCGACGACAAGCCCATGGACAATTTCCTTGAAAGCGTTCATCGCTTTCGTTTCACTTGCCCGCTTATATGAGTTTGGGATCTCAGACGCCTAAAATTGATGTGCCATATCTGGCGCAGTTGGCGCGCATGTCGCTCAGTGCAGAGCAGGTGGAAAAGTTCGGCGCACAACTTCAGCAGATCGTTTCCTACGTCGAGAAGCTGAAGGAGGTCAACGTCGAGGGCATCGAGCCGACCGCACACGCGACACCGATCACCAATGTTTTCCGGGCGGACGAGCCGCGAACGCCGGGCGATCCCGTGCCGTTCATGAAGAACGCGCCGCAGCAGGCCCACAACCTCTTTGTCGTGCCGAAGATCGTCGAGTAACCGCCCGGACATGAACCTCACCGAACTGACCATCCACGAACTGTCCGGCCGGTTGGCGAAGAAAGAAATTTCGGCTGCCGATCTCGCGCGCGACGTTGTCGCACGGACGGAGGCTGTGGAGCCGAGACTGCACGCGTTTCTGGAGTGGAAGGGTGAGGAATTGCTTGCCGCGGCGCGCGACGTGGATGAACGACGGACACGTGGCGAGGTGTTGGGGCCACTGGCAGGGATTCCGGTCGGCATCAAGGATGTGCTGAACGTCAAAGGGCACACTTGCCGATGCGGATCAAAGATTTTGCAGAGCTATGTGGCGCCTTACGATGCGACGGTGATCGCGAAACTGCGCGAGGTGGGCGCCATCCCGTTTGGGCGGCTGAACATGGATGAGTTCGCAATGGGCAGTTCGACGGAGAACTCGGCGTTCGGGGTGACGCGCAACCCGTGGGATTTGGATCGAATTCCGGGCGGTTCCAGTGGCGGCAGCGCAGCGGCAGTTGCCGCGTGTGAAGTGCCGGCGACACTCGGCAGCGACACGGGCGGCAGCATCCGTCAGCCGGCGTCGCTTTGCGGTGTGGTTGGACTAAAGCCGACCTACGGCCGTGTTTCGCGGTTCGGATTGGTGGCGTTTGCTTCATCGCTCGACCAGATCGGGCCGTTCACAAAGGACGTGACCGATGCGGCATTGATGCTTGGCGCCATCAGCGGACGCGATCCCAGCGATTCGACCAGCGTGCCGGAGCCGGTGCCGGACTACACGAAAGCACTGACCGGTGACGTCAGGGGCATGAAGCTCGGCTTGCCGAAGGAGTATTTCATCCCCGGCATGGACAAGGAAGTGGAAGCGGCAACGCGCGCGGCGGTGGACAAACTTGCGTCCCTCGGCGCTGAGATCGTGCAGATCTCGCTGCCGCACAGCGATTACGGCCTGGCGGTCTACTACATCATTGCGACCGCCGAGGCGTCTGCGAACCTCGCGCGGTTTGACGGCGTGCGCTACGGTCTGCGGGCGAAGGACGCAAAGGATCCGATTGATATGTATGGCCGCACGCGGGGCGCGGGTTTTGGGCCGGAAGTGACGCGGCGCATCATTCTCGGAACCTACGTGCTCAGCAGCGGTTATTATGACGCTTACTACCTGCGTGCACAAAAGGTGCGAACCCTGATCCGGCGCGATTTCATGGAGGCGTTCAAGAAATGCGACGCCATCGTGACCCCGACGACGCCCTCGGCGGCATTCAAGATCGGCGAGAAATCCGAAGACCCGCTGACGATGTATCTGAGCGACATTTTTACGGTGAACGTGAACCTCGCCGGCATTTGTGGCGTGAGCCTGCCGTGCGGATTCACGAAGCAGCCGAAACTGCCAATGGGCCTGCAAGTGCTTGGCAAACCGTTCGGCGAAGAAACGATATTAAGAGTGGCGCACGCGTATGAGCAGGCCACGGAATGGCATAAGGAGAAACCGTCGATAGAGATTCTTTCTAATCGCTGATGTCCCGGGAATTGGAATTATGATTCGTAACTCGTAATCCGTAATTCGTGATTCAGTTGAAGGATCAGCCGCGAATCACGAATCACGAGTTACGAGTCACGAGTCACAAACAAGCAATGGATTACGAGATTTGCATCGGTCTTGAGACACACGTGCAGGTGAAAACCCGCACGAAGGTGTTCTGTGCCTGCCCGACGGAGTTTGGCGCGGAACCGAACACCAACGTCTGCCCGGTTTGCCTTGGCTATCCCGGCAGCCTGCCGGTTATCAACGAAGAGGCCATTCGCAAGACCGTGCTGGCGGGCATGCTTGTCGACGCGAAGATCGCGCGCTACTCGAAGTTTGACCGGAAGAACTATTTCTACCCGGACATGCCGAAGAACTACCAGATTTCCCAATACGACCTGCCGTTGGTCATCGGTGGGACGGTCGAATACGACTTCGGCGTCGTGGACAAAAAACGGCTGGGCGAAACGAAAATCTGCCATCTCACGCGCATTCATCTGGAGGAGGACGTTGGCAAGAGTTTCCACTTTGAGCGCACCAGCGGCGTGGATTTCAACCGCGCCGGCACGCCGTTGATGGAGATCGTCAGCGAACCGGACTTGTCGTCGTCGGACGAGGCGTTCGCCTACCTGACGGCATTGAAGGAAATCCTGATTTACGGCGGCATCAGCGACTGCGACATGGAGAAGGGTCAGGTCCGCTGCGATGTGAACATTTCCGTCCGGCCCAAGGGCCAGAAGGAACTTGGGCAGAAGGTCGAGATCAAGAACATGAACACCTTCTCCGGTGTTCGGCGCGCGGTGGATTACGAAGCCCGGCGGCAGATGGAAGTGCTGCGGCGCGGCGGCCGGTTGTTGCAGGAAACGCGGCGTTGGGACGATGAGTCCGGCGTCACCGAGAGCATGCGCACGAAGGAGCATGCGCACGATTACCGTTACTTCCCGGAGCCGGACTTGTTGCCGGTGTCCCTGAGCGAGGAATGGCTTGCCGGCTTGCGCAAGCTGGTGCCGGAACTGCCGAGCGCGAAACGCAAACGGATGGTCGAACAATACGGCATTCCGGTTTACGATGCCGGCGTGTTGTCGGCGGACGCGGCCCTGGCGGATTATTTCGAGGCTGCGGCACGGACATCGAAGAACCCGAAGTCTGTCGCGAACTGGGTCACGAACGATCTGCTGCGAGACCTCGGCGAAGCGAAGCTGACCATCCAGCAATCCCCGGTGAAACCTTCGCACATCGTGGAGTTGGTGGAGCTGGTGGACAGCGGCAGGATTTCGTCGAAGATCGCGAAAGACGTGTTTGTGGAGATTTTCAAGACCGGTAAGGAGCCGGCGGCCATCGTGACCGAGAAAGGGTGGATTCAGGTCAGCGACACCGGTGCGATTGAGAAATTCTGCGACGATGTAATTGCGGCGAACGCGAAGATTGTGGCGGATTTCAAGGCCGGTAAAGAGGTGGCGCTCAACGCTTTGACCGGCCAGGTAATGAAACTTTCGAAGGGCAAGGCGAACCCGCAGGCGGTGCGGGATGCGTTACGCAGAAAGTTGACTGGCTAAAATGCCGGTCTTCCAGTAAGAGTAATTTCACGAGATCAGATAACGGTTAACGAACGTTTGCTGTGGCAGCCAATGACCAATATGTAGTGGACATCCTGCGCGACCTGGGACTGGTAACCCAGGAGGACATCGACCAGGCAACGCCATTGATCGGCAGCGATCCCAAGACCAAGGGTATCGTGGACGCCTTGATCAAGAAGGGTGTCATCACCGAGCTTCAGGTCACGCAAGCGCTGGCCAACCAGTTCGGCATGGACGTCATCACGCTCTCCGAACACAAGGTGGCCGATGACGTCATCCAATCCGTTCCGGCTCACGTTGCCCGCCGTTACCAGATTGTGCCGGTGTTCAAACACGAGAACACGATTACGGTGGCGCTCTCCAACCCGATGGACGTGGATACGCTCGACAGCTTGCGCTACATCCTCAAGTGCAACGTCGAGGGCATGGTCTCCACCAAGTCCGAGATCGAGAAGGCTCTCACGCAGTATTACGGCAGCGCGGACGACGCCATCGAGTCCATCATGGGCAAGATCGGCCACGAGGTGACGGAAGACGAGATCACCCTGCGCGGCGGGGCGGAGGAAAGCGGGCCGGTGAGCGAGGGTGACGCGCCGATCATCAAGCTGGTGACGGCCATGATCGTGCAAGCGGTGAAGATGCGGGCGAGCGACATTCACGTCGAACCGCTGGAGAAGAAGCTGCGCGTGCGTTATCGGATTGACGGTTACCTGCACGAGATCGAAAACCCGCCGAAACGATTGCAGGCGTCCATTCTCTCGCGTTTGAAGATCATGGCGAATATGTCCATTGCGGAGAAGCGCATCCCGCAGGACGGCCGCATCCGGATCAACGTGGCGGAGAAGCAATTCGACTTGCGCGTGAGCGACATCCCGACCGCGCACGGCGAGAGCATCGTCATGCGTATTCTTGACAAGAAGAGCATGCTCGTCGGTCTGCCGCAGCTTGGATTTTTCAGCGACGATCAGGCCACGTTCGAGCGGCTGATCACGCTGCCCGACGGCATCCTGTTGGTGACCGGTCCGAGCGGTTCCGGCAAGACCACCACGCTGAATTCCTGTCTCAATTTCATCAACCGTCCTGACAAGAAGCTGATCACGGTGGAGGACCCGGTGGAGTACTCCCTGCCGGGCGTGAACCAGGTGGAGGTGCGCGAAGAGGTTGGCATGACCTTCGCGGCGGCTTTGCGCTCGATTCTGCGTCAGGCGCCCAACGTGATCATGATCGGTGAAATTCGTGACCTTGAAACGGCGGAAATCGCCATCAACGCGTCGCTGACCGGCCACTTGGTGTTCTCCACGCTGCACACCAATGACGCGCCCAGCGCCGTCACACGCTTGCTTGATATTGGCGTGAAGCCGTTCCTGTGCGCTTCGTCCATCCGCGCAATCATGGCCCAGCGGCTGGTGCGCAAGATCTGCGAGCGGTGCAAAGAGCCCTATATGCCGACCGACGCTGAGCGGCGGTTCATGGGGCTGACGGCCGAGCAGGCTGCAACAACGACCTTCTACAAGGGCCGCGGCTGCAACGAATGCAACCGGACCGGTTTCAGAGGCCGCCTCGGCATCTTCGAGATCGTCGTGATCAGCGAAGAGATTCAGAAAATGATTTATGAGCGGGTATCGGCGCACGTCCTGCGCAAGTCTGCGCGCGAACTGGGCATGCGCACGTTGCGCGAGGACGGCGTTCGCAAAGCCGTTGCCGGGCTGACGACGCCGGAGGAAGTGATGAAGACCACGGCGGCGGACGTTGATTAGCCACGTGACTGGAGTAACATCGCTGACGAGAACGACTTAGAGGAAACGATATGAAAGTCCGAATGGACCAGTTGCTGGAGTTGGTGGTGTCGGAGAATTGCTCCGATCTCCACATCCGTGTGGGGTTGCCGCCCGTGGTGCGCCTGCACGGTTCGCTCGTGACGTTGACTCAGGTGCCTCCCATTACGCAGGAAGATGCGGAACGGCTGGTGAAAGCCATCACGAGTGAGGAACACCTGCGCAGGACGCGCGAGGTCGGCGGTAGCGACTTTGGTTTCTCTTATCAGGACAAAGCGCGGTTCCGCGTCAGTATTTTCAAGGAGCGCGGCAACTTCGCGCTCGTGATGCGGCAGATTCCGACGAAGATGATGACGCTGGAGCAGATCGGCCTGCCGCCGAGCATCAAGGACCTGCTCTATCTGCCGCGTGGGTTGATTCTCGTCGTCGGTCCGACCGGTTCCGGCAAGACCACGACGCTGGCCTCGATGTTGAACATCGTCAACCAGGAGCGCGACGTCCACATCATCACTGTCGAAGACCCCATCGAGTATTACCATTCGAACAAGAAGAGCGTCGTCACCCAGCGCGAGATCGGCGTGGACGTGACCTCGTTCTCCGAGGCATTGCGACGCGCGCTGCGGCAGGACCCCGACGTGATTCTCGTCGGTGAAATGCGCGACCTTGAAACGATGGAAGCTGCCATCACCGCGGCGGAGACGGGCCACCTCGTGTTTGCCACGCTGCACACCACGGGCGCGGCACGGACGGTGGACCGCATCGTGGACGCGTTTCCGACGGCGCAACAGGAACAGATTCGCACGCAGCTCGCCAGCTCGATCAAGGCGGTCATCTCGCAACTGCTGTTGCCGAGGAAGGATGGCAAGGGACGCGTGGCGGTGTTCGAGGTGATGATCACCACACAATCCATCCAGGCGCTCATCCGCGATAACAAGACGTTCCGTATTCAGAGCGACATCCAGACGGGCGCGAAACACGGGATGTTCACGCTCGACAGCCATCTGGTGGAACTCTACCAGAAAGGCATCATTGATTACGGCGAGATGCTGACGACCGCGCAGGATCCCGAGACCATGATGCAACAACTGGGCATGAAGTGATATGTTTGAAGCTCAATCCAACGTATTGCTGGGCATCCTGAGAGAACATCAATTGCTGCCTGCCGAGCAGTTGACCGACGTGGAGTCGGAAAGCACGCGTTCAGGCAAGGGCGCCGCCCAGGTCCTCATGGACATGGACATCCTGACGCGCGAACAGATTCTCAGCGTTGTGGCGCAACACCTGGGCACGGAATTGATCAGCATCAAGGACCAGGAATTGTCCAAGGAAACGTTGAAACTTCTCCCGGCGGCGCAGGCCCGCGCTTACAGCGCCATCCCGATCAAGATGGAGGGCAACACGCTCCACATTGTCGTGGGGGACCCGCTCAATGCCGGTGTCGTTGAGGAATTACGCTTTGTCCTGGATCGCGACATTCACCTCGTGGTCGCGGATCCCGACGAGGTCGCGGCGATGGTCAAGCAACTCTACGGCGAGGAGGGGTCCGAGTCGGTGGACGACCTCATCTCGCAGATCGAGGGTCTGACCAACCTCTCGGAGGTGGCCGCGCCGGAGATCATGACGGTGGAAAACATCACGGCGATGGCCGGCGAAGCGCCGGTCATCCGCTTCGTGAACCTTGTCATTTTCCAGGCCATCCGCGATCGGGCGAGCGACATCCACTTCGAGCCGTTCGAGGAGATGTTCAAGATTCGCTATCGCGTGGACGGCGCGCTCTACGAGATGGCGCCGCCGCCGAAGCATCTGGCGCTGCCCGTGACCAGCCGCATCAAGGTCATGGCCAACCTTAACATTGCCGAGCGGCGCATCCCGCAGGACGGCCGTATCCAGATGTCCATCGCCGGCCGTCCGGTGGACCTGCGCGTTTCGACGCTGCCAACGCAGTTTGGTGAGAGCGTGGTGCTTCGTGTGCTCGACCGTTCGGTCGTCAACCTTGATCTGGCCACACTCGGCATGCCCAAGGAGATCTTCGACGAAGTCTGCGGCATCATTGAACGGCCCAACGGCATCTTCATCGTCACCGGGCCGACCGGCTCTGGCAAGACCACCACGCTTTACTCCTGTCTCGGCCGCATCAACACGATTGATTCCAAACTGCTCACGGCAGAGGACCCTGTTGAGTACGAAATCGAGGGCATCATGCAGGTGCCCATCAACCCCGCCGTGGGGTTGACGTTTGGCCGGGCGTTGCGCGCATTCTTGCGCCAGGACCCTGACATCATCCTCGTGGGCGAGATGCGTGACTTGGAGACGGCGCAGATCGCCATTCAGTCTTCCCTTACCGGCCACTTGGTCTTCTCGACGCTGCACACCAACGATGCTGCCGGCGCGATTACCCGTCTGCTGGATATGGGGGTCGAGCCGTTCCTGGTCAGTTCCACGCTTGAAGCGGTGCTGGGCCAGCGGCTGGTGCGCAAAATCTGCAAGCACTGCCGCGTCGCCTACGAGCCGACCGAACAGGACCTGAGCCTGCTCGGTCTCAAGCCGTCTGAAGTGGTGGGCAAGTCTTTTTATTTTGGCAAAGGCTGCTCGGAATGCAACGACAGCGGCTACAAGGGCCGCACCGTACTTTGCGAACTGATGCGCGCGAGCGATCCCATCCGCTCCCTCATCAACCAGCGTGTGGCTGGCACGGTGCTCAAGGACAAGGCGATGGAACTTGGCATGCGCACCATGCGCCAGGACGGCATTCGGCGCATCCTTGACGGCGAAACCTCGCTTGAGGAAGTGGTGAAGTACACGTAACCGGCACTGCTGGGCGGCAGGGCTGGGCGCGGAAGGCGGTTTTTTATCCACCTCCGATGTTCACGAGGTTCTTTTTTTCACTTTGATGGTGAGTTACGTGACGCGAAGTGACCTAATTTAGCAGAGCTGTAATAGACAAACTGGAGATCTGCCATGCCTAAGTATGAATACACTGCGGTGGACGCCCGAGGACACGAAACCAACGGCGAGATTGACGTGGAGAGTCCTGCCGCTGCGATTAACAAGCTCAAGGAGATGGGGTATTTCCCCACCAAGATCACCGAAGCCGGCGCCGGGAAGGGGCGCAAGTCCAAGGCTGCGAGTGCGGTGAGCGCCAAAGGCGGCAAGAAGGGTGGCTGGCAGCAGATGGAGATCAACATCCCCGGTATTACGGACCGGGTGAACAAGAAGCTCCTGACGATTTTTACGCGCCAACTGGCAACGCTCATCGACGCCGGGTTGCCGTTGCTGCGCGCGTTGCGCACGCTGGAGCGCCAGGAACGGAATCCCGCGCTCAAGAAGACCATTACCGCCCTGGCCGAGGCGGTTGAAGGCGGCTCGACCCTTTCCGAGGCCATGCAGCACCACCCCCGGGTTTTTGACCGGCTCTATATCAACATGATTCGCGCGGGCGAGGCGGGCGGTGTGCTCGAAGTGGTGTTGACGCGGCTGGCGGAGTTCGCAGAGAAGGCGCAGAAGATCCGCGGCAAGGTTCTTTCGGCGTCGGTCTACCCGATCGTCGTGCTCACTATCGCCGTGGGCATCCTGTTCTTCCTGATGACCTACATCGTGCCGAAGTTCCAGGACATCTTCAAAGATCTGCTCGAAGGCAAACCGTTGCCGGCTTTGACCCAGGCGGTGATGGACATCAGCAAGATGATCCGTGAAAACGCGTTGGTGTTTGGTGGCGGCGTGGTTGCGTTTGTGGTCCTGTTCCAGTTCCTCATCAAGAAAGTACCGGTGCTCACCCGTTTGTGGGACAATTTCAAGCTCAACATGCCCGCCTTCGGCCCGATGATCCGCAAGGTCGGCATCTCGAGGTTTACCCGGACGCTGGGCACGCTGATCTCCAGCGGTGTGCCGATCCTGCAAGGCCTGCAGATCGTCAAGGAAACCTCCGGCAACCGCATCATCGCTGATGCCGTGCAACGGGTGCACGACTCGGTGAAGGAGGGCGAGTCGGTGGTGCGGCCGCTGGAGGCCAGCAAGGTGTTCCCTCCGATGGTGGTCTCGATGATTGACGTCGGCGAGGAAACCGGCGCGCTGCCCGAGATGTTGATGAAGATTGCTGATAACTACGACGAGGAAGTGGACAACGCCGTCGCGGGCATCACCTCGTTGCTGGAACCGATTCTCATCGTGTTCCTGGCCGTGGTGGTGGGTGTCATCGTTGTGGCGTTGTTCCTGCCGTTGGTGACCATTCTCCAACAGTTGGGCGAGGCAAAATAATGAACAACTTGAAATCGATTGTTGCGAAGCCGGTGCCAGGAGTCGCAGAGGCTCCCGGCTCCGTGCTTCGTGTTTCGCGTGCCGGATCGGGTTTCACTCTCGTGGAACTGATGGCGGTGATCGTTGTCATCGGGATTGTCTCCGGTGTTGTGCTGGCTGGCGCCGGCTTTGCCAACAGGATCGCGATGAAGAACCGCACCATCGCCACCATTGAGCAGGTGAAGACGGCGGCAGAAATGTACTTCACGGACACAAGCTCGTATCCAGCGGACCTGGCATGTGTCAGGGAAACAACGACGGTTAACGGAGCCGTCGTCACCTCCTCTCAATCCACGCTCCGGCAGACCCAGCTTGTCTGGCCCTGCGAGGCGTTGTGGTTTTATCTGGAATACAATTTGCCCCACCGGCAAACGGGATACCAGCGGCAGCCTTACGTGGTTTTCAAACGCGAGCAGTTGTCGACAGGCAACACGAAGATCGAAGCGCAAAACGATGAAAGTCCTGGCAACTTCAAGCAGATTGTGGATGCCTGGGGCAATCCGTTGAACTACAAGAGTTACAATGGGAATAGTTACAAATTCTCCGACGGCACCATGATGCCGCGTCACAACAACAAAACCACCGACACGGTCTGGGGATATACAGCCTACGACCTGTGTTCCTATGGTGCAGATGGCACCACCTGGCAGGCTCGCGACAAGGCCTTTGATCGCCAGCAAGACTTGAAACTTGATCAGATGACGACCGTCTCACACTGGAACGGGACAGACAGTGCCCAGATACCCGTGTACTTTTTCAAGCCGTTCGACACCCAGGTCACAGGCGGGGGTGGACTGAAACATTGTTACGGCGGCGAGGACAACGATGATCTCAACAACTGGCAACAGCGATGATCGGTGGCCAGAAGTCTGAGATCATGGACGGTTTTTGAAAGGCATGAGTTTATGAAAATATTAGAACGACGGTCGCGCACAGGCAGCGGCTTCACCTTGGTCGAGTTGCTGGTAGTCATCAGCATCATTGTGGTGTTGATGGGGTTGTTGTTCCCCACCATCAACATCGTCAAGAACGCTGCCAACAAAGCCCGGGCATCCGCATCCATTACGAGTCTTTCCGGAGCCGCCAGGGCTTACAACAACGAGTATGGCAGATGGCCGGAGCCGGCCAACGACCAGGACTTCATCCTGGTTTTCAATGGATTGATGAATCCCCAGACCGGCCAGAAGGTTACCAATGGGCAGGCGGCCACCGACAACCCCCGCGCCATCCAGTTCATGGAGTTCAAGGTCAAGGACGTCACGATTACCGGCCAGGGCAGCCAGAGTCCGCTGGCGTTTTATGACCCGTGGAGCATGCCTTACGCTTATTGTTTCGATAACGGCAAGAAAGGGAGTTATTACGCCGGGCCGTTTCAAAACGGTTCTCCCTCCAACCTGCAATCCTGGACGGACGCTACCGCTTACGACAATCAGGTGCCGGTGCCGTTCAGGGAAGATTCCTCCTCGTCCTCCGTTATTTCCGGCGGGTGCGCGTTCTTTTCCGATGGTCCTGATACGCGCACCGGTACCGAACAGTCGGAACCGGGCAGCAAGGTCTCGACCAAAGCCTACGAAGACGATGTGAGGAGCTGGAAGTAAGAATGAGAACGGAAAGCGGAAAGCGGGAAATGGAAAAGGGTCTGGGGAGGCCGGACGGGGTGTGGCTGGGCCATCCCCGCTGCCGTTCGCCGTTTGTCTCCTGCCGTTCTGCCGCTTTCACGCTTGTGGAGTTGTTGGCGGTGGTGGCTCTCATCGGTCTGATGATGATGGTGGGGATTCAGGGGCTGGGCACCAACAAAAGTAGTTCCTTGATCAGTGCGGGGCGGCAGTTCTCCAACGATTTGACCATGGCCCGCCAATATGCCATCGCCCGCAACTGTCGGGTGCGGGTGGTTATTGCCACTGAGAAGACCATCAAGGATTCGGGAGCCGATTTGCCCGAGTTGATCGGGATGCAATACAGGGCCTACGCCGTCATGATACAGTTGAGGCTTTATGGGAGCTGGTGGGGAAAACTGCAGAACCAGCCGAATCTGCCTTACGGCCGGAGACGGTGGGAGTACCTTGAAAGCTGGAAGACTCTGCCCAAGAATGTCATTTTTGATCCCTCCGATACAAATTTGAAGTCCGCGGATAACAAGGGAGTATCCCTGCCCAGGACGACAGTCTTCTTTGGCGACAGGGCCACCGAGAACTTGTGGGATGGAATCACCCTGGATGACTTGCCGTTCCCCTACAGGAATTCCGATACGGACCCGCCCAAGGGGTCGGAGATGGCTTTCATCGAGTTCAAGCCCAATGGCATGCCTACCATGCCGGGTTCGGTGCGGTTGGTGAACGGAACTGTGCAGGTCAGCCCCAGTGGAGACAATGCCAGCATTCTCGTGCCGAGGCGCTCGTCGGCCAAGACTGCATTATCCTCCAATGATCCGGCCTCGGAGAACTGCGTGGTGCTGAGTTGGGATGGCTTTATTGGCAAGATCAAATGGACACAACCCGGAAAATGAACATGAAGAGTCCAGTATTTGTAGTTCAAGGTTCGGAGTTGATTGAGGCTGTTGACAGACCCTGCGCTTCGCGATCATGCGGAAGACGTTTCACGTCCCTGGCCGGCTTCAGCCTGGTGGAAGTCATGCTGTCCATTGGCATTGTGGCGTTCGCGGTCGTGGGCGTGCTCACGGCCTTCCCTGTCGGCATCGAGGCCGCGCGCGATTCGCGCGACGAAACCACTGCCGCGCTTATTGCGGATAATCTTTTCACGTATCTCCGTTCCCAGCCTTTTAACGGCCCTGTGGTGTGGCCCGAGGTGCCCATGAAGAGACAAGCCGCGGGTTTTAAGGTGAACTACACAGGTTGGACTCCGGTTGCCAACATGTATTACTATGCCCGGGACGGCCGGCCAGCCAATGCAAACAGCTCGGCAGATGGCAATGCTCCCACGGGGTCTTACAAGGGCGACGAAGGCTACTTCGGCGTGCGGATCTACATACATAATAGTCCTTACGAGAATTACAGCACTTATCCCAGCTATTATCTGAAGGCGAGAGATGATTTGTCGTGGGGGTTCCTTACCGCGGAGTTGGCGCGTGTCATCGTGCAGGTTTCCTGGCCAGCCCGAATGCCGTACAACAACCGCAAGTTTGTCAGGAACTACTATTCCTGCATTGCCAATCTCCACTGACCCATGAAGACACCAGTTCCATCGCCAGGCTCCGCACGAGAAACAGCAATGGAAAACAATCCAAAATCCAAAATCCGAAATCCAAGATCTCCCCAGGCGGGTTTCACGCTGCTGGAGATTCTGGTTGCCAGCGGCGTGTTGGCACTGATGGTGACCATCCTCTTTGCGTTGTTCAACGAGGGATCGAACGCGTGGCGGATGGGCGAGAAGACTGCCGAAATCAACCAGAGCATTCGCACGGCGATGGACTTGATCATTCGCGATGTGTCTCTGGCGGTCATCGATACCAACCAGCCGTCCAGCATGGTGGAGACAATCCGGGGGTTGTCGGTTGAGATTCGCAAGACTTCCAGTGAGAGTCGTACAGCCAATGCCCCATCACCTTACGGTGTTTATGAAGAGATTTGCTTTACCGCGCCGGTGGCCCTTGGCAATGAGATAACCAATAATATTGCCCAGCCAAACCCTTACCGCGCGATCTGTGGCGTGCGCTACTACGTGGCCAAGGCGACTGATGATAGCGGCACTGAGTCTGTCTTGGGCAACTTGGTCCGCGTGGTTTACCGGCCAAACGGCCGGGGTGATCCGACCAGTTTCTATAACGACCCCTGGGCTTCCGGCCTGCAGACAAACTCTGCCATAATCGCCGAGAATGTGCTCTGTTTTCGCGTGCATCCCGCGAAGAAGGACTCCGCGGCGGGGCTGTCGCCGAACAATCCGCAGATGTTTAGAGACATGGACGCCGACCAGGAATTGACGATCAACTACAATACTTTCACCACCAGCAGGGATCCGTGCTATCCCGGCGTTTATGTCGGCCTGTGCGTCGTGGACAGCCGGCTGGCTGCTCGTATCAATCAAATCGGCCTGTCGGGAATGGCCAAGTCGGTGCAATTCTCTGCCCCCACCAACTGGACCCTGATCCACTTTGAGAATTTCAAGCCATAGCATTCGGTGAAGACGAAAGGCAAAAGACGTCACGTGAAATTGAGAACTGGAAACCTTTGCCCCATTACACGCGGGAAGTTGGACGTGGGAAATCCCCGTTCCGGAATCGCCCTGATTATCACGCTGACGATCATGGCGTTGTTGCTCATCCTCGCGATTGCGTTCATGACGAACATGCGCAGCGAACGCCAGGTGGCCTTGTACTATCGGCGGCAAGTAGAGGCGCGGCAAGCGACCTTGGCGGGTTTGCATACGGCCATCGCCAGGATGAGCCGATTCTATACCGATGCCGAGGCTGCGAAGACAACAGTGGCGACCATGGCCGGCCGGTTCTATTACACCAATGGCACCAGCGCGGCGGTGCCTGTTCCAAGCGGTACTCAGCGTCCGGCGGGTTATGTCCCTGGCACCAATAACATGCTCATGTTCTCCTGGATCATGGGAGAGGTGTATGGTGGTGGGGGTGCTACGACCAACTGGGCTGACAAGGTGAATCTCAATGGCGGCAACTTTAAGTGGCCCCGCGAGGCAAACCAGTCGGGAATTTATCTGCCGATCGCCAATCCGTGCGTTAATCCGACGCTGGCCACCGGCTACGGTTGGGGACCGGACAAGGCGGCTGTATGGGCCTCTTACCTGCGGACGTATGGCAGCGATGACGCCAGGTTTGCCTTCTGGATTGATGACGAGTCTTCCAAGATCAACATCTCCAATGCCTACGGCCCCGATTTAAGCGCAGGAGCCGCGGCGGGCGGGATTTTTAACAACAAAACCAACTTCACATTGGGCGACGTAGGATACACTGCCAACAATCCCAATCTCCCATATGCCAGAATCGGGCAGCGGAACGGCGCCAAGATCACCAAGGAGATCAGTTCCGTTGATCTGAAGATGCTGGACGTGGGCGTGGTGAGCCCCGGCTACAACAACTATGAACCCGACGGTGCAAGCAAGTGGAGCGATGCAACCACGTTGAGTAAAATCGAAGAAGCTCGGAACTCAGGAATATGGCGTCCTTTTCAGTCGCCCGAAGAGGTGCTGAGTTTGGACAATAGGTTGACCATGAACGACTATCAGGCCGTGAAACCCTGCCTGACGGCTTGGAGCGTCGAGAACGATGACCGCGCGCAGGTTTTCAAGGATACTGCGGGTAACCCGGTTGCGCGTACCAATGTCAGTATGACAATCAGGAGTCAACTGGACGCCACGCGACTGTATAATTTCTTGACACAGTCCAACAATCTGGCAACCACCTCGCTCCCCGGAAAGTTCTTCGGCGGCGTTTCCAGTTCCGCGACATACGGTGGCACCTCCGGCAAGTATCCTGACATCAGCCAGC
Source organism: uncultured Verrucomicrobiota bacterium (assembly GCA_964524715.1). Classification (GTDB taxonomy): domain Bacteria; phylum Verrucomicrobiota; class Verrucomicrobiia; order CAIQCK01; family CAIQCK01; genus CAIQCK01. Next base: position 23,320 of record CAZGGF010000229.1, read on the forward strand.
CGTTTATCCATGGGGGTGTTTCGCAGATCGTTGCCAATATCGTCTCCTATCTCAGCGATCCCACGGTTGTTGCGCCGCCGGGCAGTTGCCCTCCCGATTGTCCGGGTGTCAGTCCGGGATGGACCGTTACTTCCACAAATCTGCCGAGCGGTCCCTGCGGTTTGTGGAAAGCCGCTTACATGAATGAAATTGCGGTGTCCCTCTGTTGGCAGCCGATACAACTCCCGGCGGATAAAACGCCCAAATATCAATTGTGGGCCGCGCTCCATATTGAACTGATCAATCCTTACGAGGTAGCCATGCCGCGTTTGAGCATAACCCCCAAGGAGGAGTATCAAATATTCTTTGATGATCCTGTTACGGTGACTTGCACGGCTCCCAAGTCGACACCTCCGCCTCTCGCCGGAAGTGCGACGACCAATATCGTGATGGGATATACCGACGCCGTTGGCGCTCATTCATATAATGAGCCCAAGGAAGGCGTGAATCATTTCGCGTGGAAGCTTGGTGGCCCGCAAACGAACATCCCGCCTATTACGGCCGTTGCCATTACATTTCCACGGATCCGGCAAACGATGAATTGCGCGGGCAACAAAGGCATTATCGACTGGTCTGTAAAGACAAATATGACCGTTTCAACGTCGACTCCTAAATTGGACGACCTGAAGCCCTCCCTTGATTCACCACCCGCCCCGGAGAAGTTCTGGGATACGGCCAATCCAGCCAGATGGTCCATCGCCAAGAACGATCCGCGAGTGCGTGTGTGGTATCCTTGTGCCAACAGTGCCAGTGTTACGATCAAGGGCAAGAATAACTCGGTGAATTTCACGGATGGTGACAACGAGAGTCAGAACAGTACTTACGCAAAGAATGCCAACCAACCCGAATACCGTTCCAACTTCGTCATTGCGGAAAGCGGCATGAATTCCATTGGTGAATTGGGCTTTATTCACACGGGCAAACCGTGGCGTTCGCTTTCGCTGCAATACTACGGTGCCCAAACCGACGAGACAGGCCAACCGGGATCGAGTTCCAGAGCGATAGCCGACTGGGTCTTGCTTGATCTCTTTTCCGTCAACAGTCCTCCCATCTACGGCCGGATCAACATCAACAACGGCGGCTGGCATTTGGGTAACAACGCAGAAGGCGCCTATCAGAGGGCATATCCGAATTGTCCCACATTTGAGGATCCCCCGTATTATCCCCGGCACCCGAATCTTTTGGCAACATGGAATTACGGGTTGAACAATTTCCTGACGGCAAACAATTACCAATGGTCCTACACCTCGCTGCGCAGTTCGTCCTATAATCGTCACCCCAGCACCGTCAGTTCCGGGGTAGATTCGCTCAACTTCACATATGATTCGGCCAGCGTGCCGCTTGCGGCTGCTTTGAACGTCATTCCTGATTACCGTTATCGCAACAGGCTGGCCAACTTCATTCTTTACAGATATCACCCCCTTACTGTGGCACGCACCTCCTTTGCACCGTCGGGTGATCCCTCGGACACGACTTTTATCCCCACCAGAGATATTTGGCACCCTTACTACACCGTCGGCCAGATTTGCGAAGTGCCATATATGAACAACCTCTTCACTAGCGACGGCAAGCAAGCTGCCTACACCGATGCCGACAAGGAAGATACGGTCCGTCGCATCATCAACGTTCTTACCACCCGCGGCGACGTCTTTACGGTTCATGTGGTGGGCTACGCAGACGGTGGCGAGGGCCGGCTTGTGGCCGTCGTCGAACGCGTGCGCAACCCGGCTGCGACACAAATCATGGATCGAAACCAGTTCCGTATCAAGCAGGTGCGCTGGCTCACAGAGTAAATCGCTGCGTTTCTTCTGCCATGTTTCATGTGTCTGGTGAGCCATCTCCGAGTTCAACAACCTGCCAACCGTTTATGTATTGTCGTTCCGCCATCTTGGAAGCAGCCTGTAGGCCGTCGTCCGGCCAGGAAATGCTGAAGGATTGGCCGATGATTGAGGTCCTGTCATGAGAATCCTTGTTCAGTTCGCGGGTCTTTTTCTGGTTGCCCTGTTTCTTTTGGTCACGGGTTGCGGTCAACCGGAGGTCAAGGTGCCTGCCACCCCGGAGAACGCCGTCGAGGCGCGCAACCAGATGAGGACTGTCCGCAGCCAGATCAAGTCCTCCGGCGCCCCGTACTTGCAGGAGTTGATCCGCCGCGGGGACGGTTTGGAGAGGTCCGGCACCGAAGCGATGGAAGCCAAGGACTACGTCAAGGCGTTATCATCGTTCGCCGAGGCGCGCAAGTGCTACCAGCAGGCGGTTGATATGGAAAAGGGCGTGGAAGCAAAGCGCGAAGCCGCGGCCTCCGTGAAGAAGGAGGTCGAAACGGCGCGCACGGCGGCCACCGCTGTGTCCAAGGCTGACGCGCGACCGGAGTCATTCGTCGCTGCCACTAACGCGGAAAAAGAAGGGGACGAGGCTTTGGCCAAGGAGGATTTTGAGAAGGCCAAGAAGCTCTTTACCCTCGCTGCGGCTGGTTTCAAGGCAGCGCAGGCAGATGGCGCAAAACTGATGCGCGCCGAATTGTCCGGTGCTGCGCTCGCTGCAAAGAAGGAGGTTGATGCCGCGCGCACGGCGGCCATGGCTGTGTCCAAACCCGACGCGCGGCCGCCGACGTTTGCTGCCGCGGTCGAATCCGAAAAGGGGGCGGAAGAGGCTCAGGCCAAGGAGGATTTCATAAAAGCCAAGGAGCTTTATGTCCGTGCCGCCGAAAGCTACAGGACCGCCCAAGCCGAGGCCGAAAAATCCAACCGCGACGAGATGTCCCGGGCTGCATATGCCAAGAAGAAAGAAGCCGAGGCTGAATATCTGACGGCCGCGGCCGCTTCCAGACCTGATGCGCGGCCGGCATCGTTCGTCAGCGCCGGGAACTGTATGAAAGAGGGCGGGGAGGCATTGGCCAAGGAGGATTTCGCAAAGGCCAGGGAACACTTCACTCGCGCCCTGGAGTTTTACAAGGCGGCGCAATCTGACACTGAAAAACTTGCCCGCGCCGAGGTTTCCCGCGCCGCATGGACCAAGCAATTGGCGGAGGTCGACGCGGCGCTGCTGGAGCGGCAGGCGGCTGCCGACTTTGCCAAGGCGAAATCGCAAGCCGAATCGGCCATCGGGCTGATGGCAACGAATCCGGGGCAGGCGGACCAACAACTCATCGCCGCAACGAAGGATCTCAAAGAACTCTTCGCTCAGGCTCGAACGAAGGAGAATCTCCCCAAATCCGGACCTGTTGTCGCCCGGATGGAAAATGCCCTTCGTTCGGGCAACTGGCTCCTGGCTCAGTGCACGCTGGGTGAGTTGGATCGGTTGATCCCCAGCGACCCGCGCATGGCCGATTTTCGCACGAAAGCCGCCGCGTTGCCGTGGCCGAATGAAGTGTCGATGGACCTTGGCGGGGGGGCGACGATCAACTTCGTTCTCATCCGGCCCGGCTCATTCACGATGGGGGAGGGGAACGAGAAACACCAGGTCACCCTGACCAAACCGTTCTTCATGGGCAAATATGAAGTGACGCAACAACAGTGGCAGGCGGTCATGGGCAGTAATCCAAGTGCGAGGAAGGATAACAAGAATCCAGTGGAGAACATCAGTTGGGATGTCTGCCAGGAGTTCTTGGCCAAGCTGAACGCAAAACTGTCCGGTGTGAAAGCTCTGCTGCCGACCGAGGCACAGTGGGAATATGCTTGCCGGGCTGGCACCACTACAAAGTTTTATTTCGGCGATGATGGATCTGTGATGAAGGACTACGCAGTATACCCGTTTGATCGTGGTTATCACAGTTTTGAAACCCGCCCGGTTGGCTCGAAGAAACCGAATGCCTGGGGACTCTACGACATGTATGGCAACGTTGCGGAGTTCTGCAGTGATTTGTATGGGAATCTCCCCTCCAGCGCACAGGAGGATCCCCAGGGGCCCGCTTCCGGTTCCAGTCGTGTGTTGCGTGGCGGATCGAGCCGGGATGGCCCCGTTTTTCTGACATCGGCGGTCCGCAGAGATGTCATGCCCGTCAACGTTCTCATTAACGCCGGGCTTCGTCTGGTGCTGGTGACGGATGAGATCGCTGCTTACTACGCCAGCCTGGTGAAATCTCCCAGCGTGCCCGCCGCGCCGGTTGCTTCCACGCCTTCCACCTCTCCGCCTCCTCCAGCCCCGGCTCCTGCGGCAAGTCCAACGCCGCCTCCTGCCCCTGCAGCGGTGTCGACGGCGCCTGCCCAACCTGACGACTGGATGAGAGGGCTCCCTCCAAACGCAGCGGCGAGTTTTCTGCAAGCTCGCACCGATGCGATGGCTGGCAAAGGCCTGATAGGCATGCGTTCCTGGCGCGCCATGTGGGGTAACAGGCTGCGCGACCCGACTCGTGGTTATGTTGAATTGGAATTCGCGACAGTGTTGTTGTCCGATCCCACCAAGGTGGACAGTGCGTCGGCTGAAGAACAGAAGAAGAAACAGAATCTCCAGGAAGCGGCGATTATTGTCCGGAGCATCCGTGCCAGAAATGTGACTGATCCGGGGTTGTTGAACCGCTTGGAAGAAACGGCCAAGAAGCTCCCGTGATATCAGCGGCGTGTTCAGTGATGTGGGCTGCGGTGTCGCAACTTTTGTTTTGGTTTCTGAGCGCCCGCTCGTTGGAGTCCAGCCTTTAGGCTGTCGTGGCGACAACGCAGGCTAAAGCCTGAACTCCAGCGGCTTACACCGGTGAAACCGAATGTTCCGTCGTCGTGACCCCTTCAGTTCTTCTGTACTGTTACACACATTTGGCTCCCACTTGATTGTTGGGCCAATAAAACTGGCGGTTGTGTCGTTGTAGGAAGCAGAAATCACCGTGACTCAAGCACCTGACAACAACCGTTCTTCATGGCGCTCCGCCGTTTTCGCCGGCGGACCTGCGTGTGCCCTTGTGTGTGTCATTCTGGCCGCCATTGCCGCCAGGAGCTGGCTGATGTTCAGCACGTCGCTCGTACCGGGCATGAACGGCGGTTACTACCTGATTCAGACGCGGGCGTTGCTGACCGCCGGGGCGCTGGGGATTCCAGATTTGCCACTGACGTTCATCTTACAGGCCGTACTGGCGAAATTGACGCAATGGCTGACGGCACGCGACCTCGAATCCAGCATCTTCATGGTCGTGAAGCTCTTCGATACGATTGTGCCGCCGCTTGTGGCGGTGCCAGTGTTTTTGTTGGGCCGTGCTTGGGGCAAGCGTGCCGGACGCGGCACATGGATGGCCGTGGCCGCTGCCAGCGTGGTGGTATTAGGGGCGCCTGCGCTTTCGATGGTTGGCGACTTCCAGAAGAACTCTCTCGGTTTGGTTTGGTTTGCAGGTCTGATCTATGCGCTCTTTGCGTGGAAAAAACACCGGACGGTGGGCTGCGGTATCGGGGTCGTGGCGATGCTGGGATTGACGGGTTTGACGCATATTGGAGTGTTTGGCAGCACGTTACTGTTGGTGGCGGTTGTGTTCGCGGTGGGCGTGGTGTTGCCGAGGGACGGGACGGAGGGGAAGCGTGTGCGTGTGGCGTGGCCGTTGGTGGCGGGAGGATTGGCTGTAGCGGCGCTGGCGGCGGGTCTTGTGTTGTGGAAGTTCGACCCGGCGCGCATTCACCGTCTGATCAATGCATTTTCAAACCCGACGAGTTTCCTTGCGGGCAGGAGACCCCCGATGCGTTCGCAAGCGGGCGGTGCCATGCCGGGTTTCTCGAAAAGTGGTTTGCCGCGCGGCAACCAATCCATATCACGACCATCACCGGGCGAAGGCCCGATGGGGGGACCGCCACTGGCCGATGGTTCCATGGGCGGTCCGCCGTTTGGTGATGGACCCATGGGTGGCCCTCCTCCTGGCGACGGACCCATGGGTGGCCCACCGCCGGGCGGTGGTTCGATGGGGGGGGCATCGCAGACTGGCGGTTTCCTAAGCGGTCTCATGCGCAGACCGGGACCGGGAGCAGGACCGGGTGCGGGGCCTTTCATGTTCATGGGATGGATGTCCATGGCTGTCGTGGGCGGCATTGCGCTGTGTGCTTTTGTTCTGGCGTGGTGGAAACGCCGCACGTTGCCACCGGCCGAAAGCGTGATCGGCGTTGGCTGTGCTGCGACGGCACTGTTGTTGACGGGACCATGGGTGCAGGGCGACGTCGCAGGACGTTTCTATCTAAATGCAGTGCTTCCCGCGACGGTGGCGGGTCTGTTTGTGCTGATGCAGATCCCGAACGTCTGGCTGCGTTCACTGCTGACCATCGTGACCGCGGCTCCCTTGGTGGGATTTTCGGTTCCATTGGTTGCGCGTGGTGGACATCCGATCATCAGCGAGACGGCATATCGTGAACTGAAAACCCTCGCTGTCCGCATCCCGCATCCGGAGCGCACGTTGATCGCGACGCGGCATGGCGTGGAGTGGTGGACGGCGTGGACGCTGCACACCCGTGTGGCCCAAGGGAGAGCAGTGCGGGTGGAGGATTGGCAGAAATACGACGAGGTGCTCTTCCTGCAAAGCAAGGAGCGGGGGCCCGGTTTTGGTCCGCCGGGCGGCGGACAGGGCCGCGGATTGCGCCCAGCCGATGGTTCCTTGCGCAACCGTGCGGGAAAGAGCTTCGGAGGCGGTTTCCGGCCATCGGGCCCGCCGCCGTTTGGAAAAGGAGTGCGCGGATTCCAAGGCCCGGGTGGGTTTCAAGGACCTGGTGGATTCCAAGGGGGCGGTGGCCCGCCGCCGATGATGGACACGGCAATTCCTGACGATGCGGAAGTCTTGCACGATGGCCCCTGCTTCAAGCTGGCGAAGGTCGCCAAGCCGCCGGCGTTCGTCCGCTTGAACAAACCGGGCGATGCTGACGACGACCGGCCATGAGGCGGTGACGAAGGAAAGATTGCTGGAAATCCCGGCCCGGATGATGTAGCGAGATACTTGTCATGAATCGACAATACTCTCCGTACTGGCCGGGCGAGTGTCGCGCGGCTGTTTCCCTCACGTTCGACGACGGCGCGCCGTCGCAACTCAAGATTGCGGTACCGATGCTTAACGACGCGGATTTGCCCTCGTCGTTCTACCTCAACCCGCGCAACGACTATTATCTGGAGAAGCTCGCGCCGTGGCGGGAGGTGGCCAAGGCCGGCCACGAAATCGGCAATCACACGATGGGTCACATCTGCGCGCGGGCGTTTCGCGACGATCCGACGGCGCCGGGTTTGGAAGGCCTGACGCTGGCCGATATCGAAAAGGACATCATCGAATCGAAGCGGCGGCTGCAGCAGATCGCGCCGGCGCAAAAGGAGATGTCGTTCTGTTATCCGTGCTACATGGAGCACGTGGGCCGCGGGCCAACGCGTCAGAGCTACGTGCCCGTGGTGGCGCGGCATCACATCGCCGGCCGTGGCAAGGGCGAGTTTCCATATGCGAACCATGCCACGACGGTGGACTTGCACTACACGTGGTCATGGCCGGCGGAACGGATGACGGGGTCGCAGATGGTTGGCTTGGTGGAGGCGTGTGTCGCCAAGAGGTGTTGGGGCGTCCTGACGTTTCACGGCATCAACGAGGGCGGCCTCGGTGTGGCTGAGACCGATTTTCGCGAACTGGTCAACTATTTGAAAGTCAACCACAGCCGCATCTGGACCGCACCGGTGTACAAGGTGGTGCGGCGGATTATCGACTGGCGCAAGCAGAACAACATCGCCTGAAAACGGGCGGCATTTCAGCCCTCAACCGGGCGCTTCTGACGCACATGGCTTGGATTGCCATGGTGGGGTCTGCTGCCGATTTCAATCAAAGCGCAGACATTCATCTTACCGGATCGGCAATGTTCTGGTAGAGTCAGACTCAATGCTGACGCGTGGCGCCAAGAACAACGCGGTTGAACGGACGCCGATTCTGTTTCCAGATCCAATCGTGCCCGTGGTCGCTTACACCAGGCGAATCGGGCCCGTGGGCAGGTTCCACGTGCATGCCGACGAGGATTGGGAACTGTGCTACGTCGCCAGCGGCGCGGCGGACTATCGGCTGGGGGCGGAGGAGTTTCAGCTTCACACAGGCGACCTGCTCGTTATCGGTCCTGACGATCCACATGTTTGCATGGGCTGGCGGGGAGAGCGGTTTGTGGCGATTTTCCGGCGTACGCTGTTGCGGGAGACGGGGTTGGCGGTGCGTTGCGGCCGGGCGGTGGGGTTGGAGGTGGCTGGCGTGCGCATCCCGTCGCGAACACAGGTTGTGCCATGGCGTCGGACCGCGGTGGAGTATTTGCTGGACCGGCTCCAACAGGAATCCTTCGGTGGGCAGAGGGCGAAACTCTCCATGTGCGCGGCGTTGCTCGCGCAACTCCTTCTCGAACTCGCCCGCAGCGAAAGCGAACGCCACAAGACGCCGGATGCGTCTGCGGACAGCTCGGCCAAGAAGCTCATCGAACGCCTGGGCGCGGCGGTGCGGGAGTCATTGTCTCATCCATGGACGCTGCCTGAGTTGGTGAAGCGCAGCGGCTACAGCAGCACGCAACTCAGCGTGTTGTTTCGAAGGGCAACCGGCCTGAGCCCGTTCCAGTGGATTTCGCAAGAGCGCGTTCACCGCGCGTGCCAGCTTCTGGCACACGAGGATACGACCGTGATGCAGATCGCGGACGAGGTGGGGTTCGGAACGCGCTCGCAGTTTCACCGGGTCTTCCGCCGTGTCACGGGGACTACTCCGGAGCGCTATCGTTCGGCGCTGCGGCACGAAACGCAACCGTAACAACTGCGACGTTTGCCGTAATCGCTGCGACACCTTTCCGGTCGCGCAGGAGTATAAAAGGGGGCAGCAGCTTGAACCGTGACGAGCGAAACCAAAAAGAGACCCACCATGAACCATCCTCTCATGCACACCGAACCTCATTGGACCCGACGGAACTTCATCAAGACCAGCAGCGCATTGCTGGCCAGCAGCGCCGTTCCTGCGCTGATGGCCAAGACTTCCGGTGATGGCGGTGCTCCGGCCATGCTGGGCGGCGCCAAGGCCCACGCGCAGCCATGGCCTTCCTGGCCACAGTGGGACCCGCAGAACGACGCGGCAGTGGTGAAGGTCCTGCACGGCAGGGTGTGGTCGCGCGACAGGCTGGTCAAGGAGTTCGAGGCAAAATGGGCCGCCGCCATGGGCGCCAAACATTGTCTGACTGTGGTGAACGGCACCAACGCGTTGAGCGCGTCGTTCATGGTGCTGGACATCAATCCCGGCGACGAGGTCATTTGCGCGCCATACACCTTCAGCGCGAGTTTGCTGGGTGTTCTGTACAAGGGCGCCATGCCTGTCTTTGCGGACATTGACCCGCTCACATATCAAATGGACCCCGCCCAGATCGAAGCGAAGATCACTCCGCGGACCAAGGCCATCCTGCCGGTGCACATTTGCGGCTATCCCTCCGACATGGAGCGGATCATGGAAATCGCCCGCAAGCACAAGCTCTTCGTGGTGGAGGACGCCTGCCAGGCGCACATGTCTGAGATCAACCACAAGAAGATGGGCACGTTCGGCACCACGGGTTGCTTCAGCTTCCAGACCTCGAAGGTCATGCCGATCGGCGAGGGCGGCGCGATTGTGACCGATGACCCCGCCCTGAAGGACAAGCTCTATTCGTATCACAACTACGGATTCAAGACCAACATCGCCCCCGGTTCTGTGGACAACATCGCCGCATTCATCCTGGGGAATAAGATCCGCATGGCCGAGTATCAGGCGGCCATCGGGTTGTGCCAGTTGAAGATGCTGGAGGAGCAGACCAAGATTCGCAATGAGAACGCCCGTTACCTGACTCCGAAGCTGGCGGCCATCCCGGGTATCACCCCTGTCAAACCGTACCCCAACGTCACGCAGTTGTCTTATTACATGTACCCGTTCATCTACGACGAGGCGCAGTTCAAGGGGTTGCCTCGCGCCGCATTTCTCAAGGCGTTGTCGGCGGAGGGAGTCCCGGCGGGCAGCGGATATCCCAACTGTCCGATCTACACGCAGGAGTTCATCCACCAGATGTTCCAGTCGGAGGTTTACAAGAAGTTCTATTCCAGCACCGAACTGAATTTCGACGCTTACAAGGAGAAGAACCACTGCCCGAATCTGATCAAGACCTTCCACACCTCGGTCTGGCTCAGTTCGCAGGGCATCCTCCTCGGCTCGAAGGCCGACATGGATGACATTGTTCGCGCGGTCGAGAAAATCCAAAAGAACGCGGACAAACTGAAGAAGGTATAGACGAAAAAGAACTTCGTTTGAGCTTGCCTCGGCGCGCGCGCGTGCTAGCGTGCGCGCTGTCGCCTGCGAATTCGAAGGAACAAACGATGACGCAACCCATCAGCACTCGGAACATATTCCCATGAAAACCATCATCACATCACTCATCGTATTGACTGCTGCGCTCCCGCTCCTGTCCGCCGCCGAAACGCGCGACCCGTTTTTGCCGGCGAAGAAGCTGACGGCACACTTGGTCAGCTCCGACTTCCCCGAAGGCCATGACACCTACAACGGCATGGGCACCGGCAGCAACGGGTGCATCTATTACGTCCTCAGCACCGAGCCGCACAACATCGGCGGCCGGATGTTCGTCTATGACCCGAAGACCGGCAAGGCCAAGCTCGTTGCCGACCTCACCGAGGCATGCGGCGAGAAGGGCAAGAACACCGTTGTTCAGGGCAAGAGCCACGTGAACTTCGTCGAGGCCAACGGCAAACTCTATTTTGCCACGCACATTGGCTACTACAGCAACGTGGACGGCATGGAGAAGATGGGCATCCCGCCCGCCGGTTGGAAAGCATATCCCGGCGGCCACTTGCTTGCCTATGACATGAAGAAGGGCACGTTTGAAGACCTTGCAATGGCGCCGGATGGCGAAGGCGTCATCACCTTCAACATGGACACCAAACGCGGCCGCATGTTTGCCATCACCTGGCCCGCCGGCCAGTTCTTCCGCTTCGACATGGCCACCAAGAACATGAAGAACTTCGGCAAACAATGCCGTGAGGGTGAGAACGGCAAGGGCGCGGCCTACAGCACTGTTTGTCGCTCCATCGCTGTGGACCCCGAAGACGGCTCGGCTTACTACAGCACCGGCGACGGCGAGATTTTCCGCTACCGCGCCGACACGGACAACATCGAGAAAATCGCCGACGAGGACTTGAAGAAGGACTACTTCGGCATCTACGACTCCACCAATCCCGGCCACATGGGCTACAACTGGCGGCAGACCTTCTACCGGCCCAAGGACAAGATGATCTACGGCGTCCATGGCAATTCCGGCTACCTCTTCCGCTTCGACCCCCGCACCAAGCGCGTCGAGGTCTTGGATCGCATCACCTCCGACGTTTCCAAGCGCAGCGGCATGTTCGACCAGTTCAGCTACGGCTACCTCGGGTTCGCCCTCGGCCCGGACGGTGACACTGTTTACTATCTCACCGGTGGACCGATCTACAAAGACGGCAAGCGCCTCAAGGGCAAGGACCGTATTGCCATGGGCGCGGCGAAGGGTCTCGAAGACCTTCACCTCGTCACCTACCACATCCCGACCGGTCGCTGCAAAGACCAGGGCGCGATCTATTATCCCAACGGCGAGCGACCGCTCTACGTCAACTCGATCGCTGTCGGTCTTGACGGCAGCGTGTATTCGCTCGCGCGCGTTCCGGACAAGAGCCGCGTTCGCGCCGACCTCTTCTACGTGAAGGGGCCGTTCAAGCCGTAAGGTTGGACACGGTTTGCAGCCGGCGGTTTCGCCGTGTGATGGTCGCCATGGCGTGGCGGACTGCCGTTGGCTGTCTGCTGTACGGCGCCTTCGGTGTTGCCTCCAATGGCATGCGCGTCTAGTGTGCGCCA
>CAZGGF010000230.1:0-10127 GCA_964524715.1 uncultured Verrucomicrobiota bacterium
CGCGCCGGTGTCGAGCGCGCGACGGACGCCGGACATGAGGTTCGGTTTCTCCGGGTCATAGGTGTCGGGCGAAATCATCAGCCCGCTCGGCTTGTCCACCGCCATCAGCGCGTCGTCTTCGTAGATCACCGGCAGTTCCACTGACACGCCGGGCGCCAGCGGCAATCGAAAGCTGTTCATCGAGTTATTCATTGCACATCACATGTCCATCTTGCAGTCACCAGGACGTTATCCTAGATTGCTTCAGCCCACGTTATGGAACAAAACAGGAACGAGCAAGACGTATGATCATGCCGCGCGAACCAGGCTACCTCGAGCGCGCCGACGCCTCCTACGACGCCGGCCAGTTTGAGAAGGCCATGGAGTTGTACCAGAAACATATCGAGTTGGAACCGGATGCGCCGGAAGGCTATGAGGGACTCGGCCTGAGCCTGTGGGCGCTGGAGCGCCACCGCGACGCGCTCCGTGCGCTGGACACTGCGCAGAAGTTCGACCCCGAAAACGCCGGCATCGCCATCAACCGCGCTGCTTTGCTCACCGACGTGCTTGAACGCCATCAGGAAACCGTCGCCATCTGCGAGGGCCTCGCCCGCCGCAACCTCAAGCGCAACGATGTGCGCGACGCCCGCTACTTCGCCGCCAAGGCACACTTCCGTCTCGGCAACGATGCCGAGGCGCTGGCCCTGCTCGAGGCCGCGTTGCACGACGCGCCCGGCGACCTTGAACTGCTGAGTTGGAAGGCGCATGTGCTCTTCGAGAGCGGCCACTATGAGGCAGCGAAACGCGCCCACGAAAAATGCCTGAAGATCGACGGCGACGATCCCGGCATCTGGTGGGACTATGGCCTGGTGGTCGAGAAACTGGGCGAGGAGGCCGCCGCCCTCCGGGCGTTCGAGCGCGCGCACGAACTGGATCCGGAGGACTTTCCCCTGCCAGTGACGATCTCGCCGAAGGAGGCTGAACGCATCGCCATCCAAACCCTGGAGGAGCTGCCGGATGATTTTCGCGATGCCATCCGCGATGTGCCGGTGATCGTGGATGACTTCCCGTCGCGCGAGTTCGTCCTGGAGAACCCGGCGCTCGGCCCGCAAATCCTGGGATTGTTCACCGGCAACACCCATAACGAACAGCAGCCCGTGCCGACGGCCATCATCATCTTTCGCAAGAACCTCGAAAAGATCGTTGTCGACCGGGAGGAACTCATCCTCGAGATTCGCAAGACTCTGCTTCACGAAATCGGCCACTACCTCGGCCTGAACGAGGATGATCTGCGAGAGCGGGGGTTGGCGTAGGAACAGGTGTCCGCCTGTGCCCCGAACCAAGCCGATTCCACAATCGAAATGAACGAACCTCCAGCAAACCACACGATTCGAGTGATCCTCTTCGACCTCGGTGGCGTGCTGGTGGAATTCGACGGCATCGCGCCGTTGATCGCCCTCTCCGGCAACAGGCTGGACAAGGAAGGCGCCCGCCGGTTCTGGCTCACGTCGCCGTCAGTCCGCCAGCTCGAAACCGGGAAGTGCGGCGCGGATGAGTTTGCCCGCAGTGTCATTGCCGAGCTGGGCCTCACGATGGCGCCGGATGTTTTCCTGCGGCAGTTTGTGAGTTGGGATCGCGGCCCGATGGACGGCGCGCTCAGCCTGCTGGACGCGCTCAAGCCGCGCTTCCTCCTGGCCTGTCTCAGCAACAACAACGAGCTGCATTGGAACCGGCTCCGCGAGGAGACGGCGCTCCCGGGGAAATTCCACCGGTGCTATCTCTCGCAGGAGATCGGCCTGATGAAGCCGGATCCCGCTTCGTTCGACCACGTGGTTCGCGATCTTGAAACCGCTCCGGAACACATCCTCTTCTTCGACGACAACCCGGAATGTGTGGAGGCGGCGGGACGTCAGGGGCTTGTCGCCCGCCGCGCCCGCGGTGTTGACGAGGTGAAGGCCGTGTTGGCCGAACTGGGATTGTATCGCGATATCGCCGGTTGACGGCGGCGTGCCTACTTCGCCGCGTCGGGGGGAGCGTTAAAATCGTCGATAAACCGCTGGATCAGCGCGGCGTTCCAGTTGGCCGGCATCGGGCTGTCTTGGTTCGCGATGAGGTCGTCCACAGTCGGCTGTTTCGACGGCACGCCGTCGGCCGGCACTTCGAGCCGCGCGATCCAGACGACCGCGTTGAGAACGACCTTGCGGAAATCATTGTGCGCCCAGTTCCAGTGGACGTGGCCGCCGGTGAAGCCGAAGCCGCGCGCGCCGTCGGGCCGTTGATAGGCCCAGCCCACGTCCTCGGCCATCCCCATCCGCGCGCGGACCGCGGGGTTCCCGCTGTGCGGGCCGTCGGGACGCTTGCGCGTGCTGTCGGGCGGCACGGCACTGAGGATCGGCGTCACGCCCTCCATGTTTTCGCGGAATCGCATGTGGCAATACCACTCGTCGTGAATCCGAAACGGCTTCACGCCACGCGCGACCGGGTGCTGCGGGAGTTTGTTGAACTTGGCGATCCACGACGGATTGATGGACCAGTGTTGTTCGTAGCAACCGCCGATCCAGTCGCGCATCTTATCCATCGTTTCCTTCTTGCCGGGGTCCACCGTGTAGTGGAGGCACGCGAGGCCGACGCCTTTCTTCATCAGCGCGTCGAGTTCGGCGAGGTGCTCGTTGAGCAACCGGCCGCCGTCGCAGTAAATGACAATCGCGTCGGCGCCATCGAGCACCGCCGCGTCGGTCGGCCAGCCGCGCGAGACAATCGCGTGGAGCTTGTCCGGCATCGCATCGTTCAGCGCCTTCGCGAGGAGTTGGCAGCCGGCATTGTGCGCGTGCGAGCCGAAGCCGTGGCTGCCAGCGCCGGCGAGGAAGACGATCTTCTTTTTGCCGTCAGCCGCGCCGGCATTTCCGGCGAAGCAGAGGACGAGAACCACACCGAGCGGCACGAGCAACGAGCGAATCAATTTCATAATAATGCCTCCGACGCGGGAACTCTTATCATCCGACCTCGATGGAATCCAGCTTCAACCGCAGGGGCGTGTTCTGCAAGATTTGGCGTGGACGATGCCGGCCCCGGCGGTAGTATGACGGTCAGGAGTACATCATCATGACGACCCAAATGTTCGCTCGCACGTTCGTTCACAGTCTCTGCTCCATCCTCTGCGCTGTCATGGCGACGGCATGGCTGTGTCCCGCGACTGGGTGCGCGGCGGCCGACGCCGCCAAGCAATTGCCCAACATCGTCATCATCTTCTGCGACGACATGGGCTATGCGGACGTCGGTTGTTTTGGCGCCCAGGGCTACACCACGCCGCACCTCGACCGCATGGCGGCGCAGGGCGTGCGCTTCACCAACTTCCACGTCCCGCAGGCCGTTTGCTCGGCGTCGCGCGCGGGACTGTTGACCGGCTGCTATCCGAACCGCATCGGCATCCACGGCGCGCTCAGCCCGAAGGTGAACTACGGCATTGCCAACAGCGAAATGACGCTTGCCGAGCTCGTGAAACAGAAAGGCTACGCGACCGGCATGGCGGGCAAATGGCATCTCGGCCATCATCCGCAGTTCCTGCCGGTGCATCACGGCTTCGACGAATACCTCGGCCTGCCCTACTCGAACGACATGTGGCCCCGTCACCCGGAGGCAAAGAAAGGAACGTATCCCGGCCTGCCGATGATCGAGGGCGACAAACCGATCAAGGTTGGCCTCGACCACAAGGACCAGGAACAACTTACCACGCAATACACCGAGCGCGCCGTGCGGTTCATCGAAAAGAACAAGAACCGTCCGTTCTTTTTCTATCTTGCCCATTCCATGCCGCACGTGCCGCTCCACGTCAGCGACAAGTTCCGCGGCAAGACCGCGCGCGGGCTGTTTGGTGATGTGATCTCGGAGATTGACTGGTCAGTCGGACAGGTGCTCGGCGCGCTGGAGCGCTGCGGTGTCGCCAGCAACACATGGGTCATCTTCACCAGCGACAACGGACCGTGGCTTTCCTACGGCGACCACGCCGGGTCGGCCAAACCGTTGCGCGAGGGCAAGGGCACCGAGTGGGAGGGCGGCACGCGCGTGCCGTGCATCATGCGCTGGCCGGACAAACTGGGTTCGGGCAGAACTGATGACGCGATGTTCATGACGATCGATCTGTTGCCGACGATCGCGAAGCTGATCGGCGCGAAACTGCCGGAGCATAAGATTGATGGCCTCGACGTGTGGCCCGTCATCGCCGGCAATCAAGGCGCGAAGAACCCGCACGAGGCCTACGCATTCTACTACGCGAACAATCAATTGCAGGGCGTGGGGACCAGCGACGGCCGTTGGAAACTGCTGTTCCCGCACGCCTACCGCACGCTCGGCGGCAGACCCGGCGGCAAGGACGGCATCCCGGTCAAATACGAGCAGCGCAGGGTCGAACAGCCCGAACTCTACGACCTCCAAAACGACGTGGGTGAAACGAAGAACGTCATCGCCGGGCATCCCGACATCGTGAAACCGTTGGAGACCTTCGCCGAAAAGATGCGCGCCGATCTCGGCGACAATCTGACCAAGCGCAAAGGCGACGGCGTCCGCGAGCCGGGGAGAATCCCGGAACAGTAGTCCGGCCCGTCCGCTTCATATTTGGCTTGAGCCGACCCGGCGAGTCCCCTAGAAGCAGTATGACATGAGTTCAACTCCTGCCCCTTCCAAACCTGCCTCCTCCAAACCGCCGCGCCTGATGTCACTCGATGTGTTCCGCGGCTTTACGATGCTCGCGATGGCCTCCAGCGGGCTGGGCATCATTGCGGTCGCGAAGAAGATGCCGGACTCGATCTGGGCGAGCATCGCGCCGCAGTTGCAACACGTGGAATGGATTGGCTGTAGCGCATGGGACCTGATTCAGCCGGCGTTCATGTTCATCGTGGGCGTGGCAATGCCGTTCTCGTTCGCGCGGCGCGCGGCCGATGGCCAGTCGTTTGGACAGCAATGGCGGCACGCGCTGGTCCGGGCGGCGGTGCTGGTGTTTCTGGGCGCGATGCTCTACGGGCAAAGCACGCGCGCCTATGTGTTCACCAATGTGCTCGCGCAGATCGGGCTGGGCTACGCGTTCGTGTTCCTACTCATCGGCCGCAGTTGGCGCGTGCAGTTCGGAGTGGTTGCAGCGATTCTCGCGGGCTATTGGCTGGCGTTCGCGGTATATCCGCTCCCGCCACCGGATTTCGATCATGCGAAGGTTGGCGCCAAGGGCGCGGAAGTGTTGCCCGGCTTCTGGGCGCACTGGAGCAAGAATACGAACCTCGCCGCGGACTTCGACCGGTGGTTCCTGAATCTCCTGCCGCAGGCAAAGCGGTTCGAGTTCAACAACGGCGGCTACCAGACGCTGAACTTCGTGCCCGAGGCGGTGAACATGATTCTCGGCCTGATGGCGGGGGAGATGTTGCGGCGCGAGACGAACAGCCGCCGGCGGCTGGGCTGGCTCGCCGTAGCCGGCACGGTATGCCTCGTGCTCGGCGGGGTTGCGAGCCTCACGATCTGCCCGATGGTGAAACGGATCTGGACGCCGTCGTTCGCGCTCTGGAGCGCGGGCTGGACGCTGTGGCTGCTGGCGGCGTTTTACCTGGTGATTGATGTGGCGGGCTGGCGGCGCTGGAGCTTCCCGCTGCTGGTCGTTGGCATGAACTCCATTGCGATCTACTTGATGGCGCAGCTCTGGCCGGGATGGATCAGGACATTGCTGAAGGCGCACATCGGGCAGGAATTTTTCAGCGGGACCTACGGCCCGATCTGGGAGCAATCGGCCGTGCTGCTGGTGCTGTGGATGATCTGCTGGTGGTTGTATCGGCAGCGGGTGTTTCTAAAGATCTGAAGCACGCGATGAACATCGGCGGTCGCTGGCCAGGCACAAGGACAGCGGCATGCGCGAAACCGGCGATTCCTTGCGTCGCGGCCAGACTCTGACTTTGCTGTTGTATAGCGCACGGCAGGAGCTACACTGCCGCGAAGGTTAACAAGGACATCACCATGACGGTGCCAATGTCGCAGCAAGACCCCCAACACCAGTGCAGACCGTTGTCCCCATCCGCTGCGCATTGCAAGACTCACCTCACGCACTGAAGGAGAACGCCCCCATGAACAATCAATTCACCCGCCGCCATTTCATCCAAAGCGCCGCCGCCAGCTCCGCCGCACTCGCCTGGCTCAGCGCGCGCACCGGTCCCAATGTTTTTGCAGCCGACGCCGCCAAACCCGCCATCCTCGGCGGCAAACCCGCCCACACCGGCGGCTGGCCGAAGTGGCCGGAGTGGCGCCAAGAATGGGAAGCGCAGGTTCTCGATGTGCTCCGCAGCGGCCATTGGTGCCGCGCGGGCGGCGGCGGACAGGTGCCGGAGTTTGAGGCCGCCTGGGCCAAGCTCCTCGGCGCCAAGCGCGCCCTCGGCACTGCCAGCGGCACCACCGCGCTCATCACCAGCCTCTACGTCGCGGGCGTGGACGCCGGTGACGAAGTCATCTGCTCGCCCTACACCTTCAGTGCCAGCTATAATGCCATCCTCATTCAGAAGGCCCTGCCTGTCTTCGCCGACACCGACCCTGAGACGCTCACCATGTGTCCGAAGAGCATCGAGAGCCGCATCACCGAGCGCACCAAGGCCATCCTGCCCGTCCATATCTACGGCATACCGTGTTACATGGACGAGATCAACGCCATCGCGAAGAAACACAAGCTCGCGGTGGTCGAGGACGCCTGCCAGGCGTGGCTGGCCGAATACAAAGGTCGCAAGTGCGGCACGCTCGGCGACCTGGGCTGCTTCAGCTTCCAGAATTCCAAGCACATCCCCTCTGGCGAAGGCGGCGCTGTCACCGGCATGAGCGACGAGCTGCTCGACCGCTGCCATTCGTATCACAACTGCGGCCGTTCCGTCGGCAGCTTCAAGGGCCACGGCTGTTTCGCCCGCGGCACCAACTACCGGATGCAACACTTCCAGGCTGTCATCCTCCTGCAACAGATCGAGAAACTGGTCAAGGAGACCGCGCACCGTCAGGCCAACGCCGACTACCTCATCGCCGGTCTGAACCAGATCGGCGGCCTCGTCCCCGTGCGCCTGCCGGAGAACAGCCGCGCCGTGTGGCATCTCTTCCCGATGCGCTACGACGCGGCGCAGTTCAACGGCCTGTCGCGCGGCAAGTTCATGCAGGCCCTCGGCAAGGAAGGCGTTCCCAGCAGCGGCGGCTACGGCGAGCAATACAACGACGGCATGCTCGACGAGGCGATCAACTCGACCGGCTACAAGCGCCTCTGGAGCGCCGACCGGCTCAAGGCCTATCGCGAGAGCTTCAAGGACCTCAAGGGCAACGCCCAGGTTTGCTCCACGACCGTCGCCATCGGCCAGAACATGCTGTTGGCCGACCGCAGCGCCATGGACCAGATCCTCGACGCCATCCGCAAGATCAAGGCTCACAGCGCCACGCTGGCGAAGAAGGCGTAGGGGGATTTGCTATGCCCACCATTGCACGCATCAAGGGATATCGCTTATATTTCGTTAGCTTTGATGGCACCGAACCGATACACGTCCATGTCCGAAAAGAAAGTCGCAGTGCCAAAGTATGGCTCGACAGCCTCGCCTTTGCATGGAGCGACTTCGCGGAGCACGAGAACTCCGAAATACTCGGCATCGTGCGCGAAAACAGAACCTTGATTGAGGAAAAATGGCATGAGCACTTCAACCGGTAACGTCTCATCGGTCCCCGCCCAAGCCTGCGGGCTGTCCATCGGCCAAAGCGAGTTTACGGTGATGCTCCGCGATGGCCGGCGCATCGTCGTACCCTTCGCCTGCTTCCCACGCTTGGAGCGCGCCACGCCCGAGCAACGACGGCATTTCGAGGTCTATGCCGACGGGAAAATGCTGCACTGGCCCGACCTCGACGAGGACATCGAAGTCCAGCACATCGCGGACGGCCGGATGCCCGTCAAACTCGCCGAGCCGCTGACGGTGTGACGGCAAGGGTCGCGTGCGAGGCTTCGCTCGATGAAATCACCCGGCTACAAGCGTCTCTCGAGCGCCGACCGGCTCAAGGCCTATCGCGAGAGCTTCAAGGATCTCAAGGGCAACGCGCAGGTTTGCGCGACCACGGTCGCCTTAGGCCAGAACATGCTGTTGGCCGACCGCAGCGCCATGGACCAGATCCTCGACGCCATCCGCAAGATCAAAGCCCACAGCGCCACGCTGGCGAAGAAGGCGTGATGATTGAGAGGATAATGTCGAATGCAAAGGGCGTGTTGCCCAAAGCATTCAATCGTCCCTATGGGACTCTGCCATGTTTCCATCGCGTTCCCGGCGTTGAAACGCCGGGCTATTGTCGCACCGTCCCTAACGGGACGTTGCCGGGCCACACGCTTGTCCCGTAGGGACACGTGAAAATAGCCCGCCAGTTCACTGGCGGGGAACGTGACGCGGGAGCGGTGAGTCCCGTAGGGACGATTGAATACCCAGGCCACCGGCGTGATTTGGGCAACACGCCCCAAAGATGTGATCCCGGTTTACGTCTGGCCGCGAGATCCATGAGGGAATACTGTGCCGAAGCTGAAGATGCCGTAAACCGCGTATTTTGGAGATGTTTTACCAATCACGCACCCTATGCATAGTCGTTCATTCTAATGCGAGCCAACAATCTATTTCAACTCGTCATGCTTATCGCCAGTGTTTGGCCTCTGCACCACAGTTATGGAGGTACTGCAGAAATGATTGATCACAGTGGAAAACAAGCGGGACTGGCGTTTCGCTTGGTTGCGGTGTCAACGCTGCCGGAACTGCGATTTCAGGTTGAGATTATTAACCAAACCAAAAACGCCGTTCGAGTTAGCGGTTTCGGATTATTCGTGGCTTTTGGATGGATCGAATTGGCTGATAAAGAATCCAGGAACCGATGGCGAGTGAAGAAATCACGTGTCCTTCACGACCCTGCGCCCAATAATATCGATTTCAAACGAGTATTACAGGTCAATAAGTCAGAAACGATTTGGATAGGTGTGGACGGTTCACTCGAACCAGACAAGAAGGAGCAGGGCGGTGTCTTCAATAAGGTCATGCAACTGGAGTATCATCTCGATTCGTTCGTAGAGGTGAGCGATTTAGAAATGAAAAGGATTTATCGGTGTCCATTGCGAGGAAAAGGTGTGGTGAAGGTAAACACGCACTGATATTAGTCCGTGCAGAAAACGGAAACAGTCATGGGGGTCACATCTCAGTCATGGGGGTCAGGTCTCAACATCAGACATTCTCATCATCTCCGTCATCGCCTTCTGCAACGCTGTGCCCTCGGCCACTCGCACCGCAACCAACCCGCAACCGCCGGGCTGTTGACACCGAATCTGAATTGTCCGTTCGACCTTCATCGTTCGCTGCCTAACCGCATTTGTCTGTTGTTGAGATCTGACCCCCGTCGCCAAGTCCACCTCCCATCCCCCGACGCAAGTCGGGGGGATGATGTGCCAGTCACGAGCACCCCATCCGCCGTCTCACTGCGACGGCCACGTACAGATTCCTGCGTCCAAGTCATCCGGAATCATCCGCCCGAGTTCAGTCTGACCCGGATGGGATGTCCGCCCAACAGCACTTCAAGCAGCTTCACCGCACTCGCACGGTTGGGCGTGATATCGTACGCCAACGTCACCAATTCACCCAAGGTCCACAGGCTGCTTGCGCCATGTGCCGACTTCTTCATCTTCTTCATCATCGTCTCCTCTTCGTTGTTAATTTGTTTTGATCAATCGCCCTTTTGAAGAAGCAAGCGAGATGCCAAGCCGTTCCAAGGCCGAAATCGCCATCAGACGATGCTCGTTGTGTGCAATATGTTCTCATTTCAGCCAGCGGCTGTTGAAATATTGACACACCTGCGAACCCTTCTGCTTTTCGCTGTGCCACCACTTGCGAAATGAGCAAAGAGTGGCATATTGATGCAGCACAGCGTGCGAGCAAAGTTTCTGATGCAAAGATCAGAACAAAAAAACTCGAACGCTGTGCCGCTTTTTTGGTCCCGCTGCATTTCACCAGGCTTTTTCCCGCCACGGGAACCACCTGCCGGTTGACCGTCTCCCCGAGCCCACCGGCCTCCACAGCGGGTGTTGACGAAACCCCTGCCGCAGCACAACATCATCCCGCGAGGAAAATCCAGCGATGACG
>CAZGGF010000231.1:0-1717 GCA_964524715.1 uncultured Verrucomicrobiota bacterium
GGAAATCCGCCGCCGGACGCGCTACCGCAATGCCGGGCTAACGGGCTGGGTCCTTCGGCGGTTTGATCCGCAACTGCTCGTGCTCGTAGTAGACGATGGAGCGCGGCGGCACCGACTGCATCACCCAGACGTTCGAGCCAATGACCGATCCGCGCCCGATCACGGTATCGCCGCCGAGGATCGTCGCGCCGGCGTAGATGACAACCTCATCTTCAATGTTCGGGTGGCGCTTGATGCCTTTGACAATCCTGCCCTCGGCGTCTTTCGCAAAACTCTTCGCGCCAAGCGTGACGCTTTGATAAATCTTCACATGCTGACCGATCACGGTCGTCTCGCCAATGACCACACCGGTGCCGTGATCGATGCAGAAATGGCTGGCGATGGTCGCGCCGGGATGAATATCAATGCCCGTCCGGCTGTGCGCAAACTCCGTCATGATACGCGGGATGAGGGGCACATGTTGCCGGTAAAGCACGTGTGCCATCCGTTGCACCGCGATGGCCTCCAGCCCGGGATAGGCGAGAATGACCTCTTCGTTGCTGATGGCGGCGGGATCACCTTCATACGTCGCCACCACATCAGTCTGAAGCAGGCCACGGATGCCCGGAATCGATTCCATGAATTCCGTCGTCAAACGGTCCGCCTCACGTTCGCGCTGCGCCGCGTCCAGCGTCTGGCTGGCACGATATTGCAGCGCTTTGACAATCTCTTCCTTCAACCGCCCATAGATGGACGCGGCAAGTACTGCGACAAATCCATGAACCTGCCTGCTGTAGATCACATCATTGTCCACGAAGCCCGGAAAGAGCAGCCGCATCAGGTCGCGCGCGATTCCTACCACCGCCTCCTTCGACGGCAAATTCGCGCCATCGATGTGGTTGATGCCACCGTAGCTTTTGTAAGAAGCCACGATTCGTTCGATAATATGCTCCAATCCTTTTTCGCTCATGGGCTATCAGAGGGGTAGCACGGTTTGTCAGAAAACACAAGAAACCCCACCTCCTCCTGCAATCCGCGTTTTTCCCGGCGGACTCGCAGATTGACAAATACACCCATTGTGGAAAGAATGCCCTTGAAGGTTTCTCCTGGTTCTCCCGAGGGTGCAATATGTTAGGACTGGAAGGCAAACGTTTTGCCGGCTACGAAGTTCTGAAAATGCTGGGCCAAGGTGGCATGGGTGTGGTCTACAAAGCCCATGACATCAACCTTGACCGTCCGATAGCCCTCAAAATCCTCTCAAACCATCTGGCAAATAACCCGGCGTTTATCGCCCGGTTTCGGCGCGAGGCAATGCTCGCGGCAAAACTGGATCATCCCAATCTCATCCGCGTGTTCAGCGCCGGCGAATCCGAAGGCACCCACTACATTGCCATGGAACTCGTGGAGGGCGAATCCGCACGCGACCGGCTCCTCCGCAATGGCCGCCTCAGTCTCACCGAATCCGTGACGATTGCAGCGTTCGTCGCCGAGGCGCTCGATCACGCCTGGCACCATGCCAAACTCATTCATCGCGACATCAAGCCCGCCAACATTTTCCTTTCCATCACTGGCCAGGTGAAGCTCGGTGATCTCGGTCTCGCCAAGAACGCAAGCGAAACCAGTAACGAACTTACTCACGACCACGCCGTAGACCCCCCATATTATATCAGGCCGGTACAGGGACGCGGGGCGGTGGAGATAGGTGTCTGGGCCGACCCCTACAGTCGTGGCTGGACGG
>CAZGGF010000232.1:0-3291 GCA_964524715.1 uncultured Verrucomicrobiota bacterium
GGTGTTCTGGACCATCGGCATCCTTCCATTGCTGGCGTGCCTGACGCTGGTGTTTTGTGTTAGCCGCATCAAGCAGATTCGTGAAACTGGAACCAAGCAGGAGAATTGAACGCATGAACGAGACCATGTTCAAAAACAAAACTGCTGTCGTGACCGGCGCGGGCGGGACGCTCTGCTCCGCCGTCGCCATCGAACTCGCCCGACTCGGGGCGAAAGTCGCCTTGCTCGGCCGCACTGTGGCGAAACTGGAGCCGGTTGCCGCGGCCATTCGCGCTGCGGGCGGCACGGCGTTGCCGTTGAGCGTGGATGTCACCGATGCGGGGGCGGTCGAGGCCGCGCGCCAGCGCATTTCGCAGGAACTGGGGCCGTGCGCGTTGCTCGTGAACGGCGCGGGGGGCAACCGCAACGACGCGGTGACGACTACCACGGAGTTTCTGCCCGCGGAGATCAGCGATGCCCGTCCGGAAAACCTGCGCGGGTTCTTCAATCTCGATCCCGACCGCCTGCTCGACGTCATCAAGCTGAACACCATCGGCACGCTCATCCCGTGCCAGGTGTTCGGCCGGGAAATGGCGCAGCGGGGCGGGGGCGCGATCGTGAACTTCGCCTCGATGAACAGTTACCGGCCGCTCTCGAAAAACCTCGCCTACTCCCTGTCCAAGGCCGGCGTGGTCAACCTCACCCAATGGCTGGCGGCCTATCTCGCACCCGCAGGCATCCGCGTGAACGCTGTCGCGCCCGGTTTCTTCGCCAACGAGCGCAGTCGCAAGATCCTCATGACCGAGGACGGCGGCCTCACCGCGCGCGGCCAGAACGTGATGGCCCACACTCCGATGAAACGTTTCGGCGAAGCACAAGACCTCCTCGGCACCGTCTGCTGGCTGCTGGACGACGAGCGGGCCGCGTTTGTCACTGGAATCACCGTGGCTGTGGACGGCGGCTTTTCGTCTTCGTCGGGAGTGTGAACAAACATGATTTTGGAACGCACGAAATCCCTGCTCATGAATCCAATGCCC
Source organism: uncultured Verrucomicrobiota bacterium (assembly GCA_964524715.1). Lineage (GTDB taxonomy): Bacteria > Verrucomicrobiota > Verrucomicrobiia > CAIQCK01 > CAIQCK01 > CAIQCK01. The sequence goes on from CAZGGF010000232.1 coordinate 1,017, forward strand.
ATGCCTCGATTTGGACTCAGCGTAATCCTGTTGACGTTCGTCGCGATGCCATGCGGAAGCATGCTCGCTGCCCAACGCACCTTGCCCGATGCCGTAGAGCAAGCTCACACGGAGTTGTGGAATAGGCGCATCGACAAGCACGGCATCATCCTCGATTACGTCGGCGAGATACCGACTCCCGAGGATTGCAGGTTGGGGCGGCCAAATGCCATCGGCTGGTGGAGCCCGATCGAGAACGGGCCGATGTTTACAGGCTTGTATCTCCCGGCAACCTGCGAACGCGCCCGCCGCAGCGGAGATCCTATTGACAAGGCTAATGCGCGGCGTCTGGCCCAAGGACTTCTCAAATGCGCTTCTGTCTCCGATGTGCCCGGCTTCATCGCGCGAGGCATGGGCACGGATGGCAAATGCCATTATCCGCTCGGCTCAGACGACCAAACGCATCCGTGGTTCTACGGCCTCCACGCGTATTTCATGAGCGGCATTTCTTCTGCCGAGGAACGCAAGCAGATCGCGAAGAAGATGGTGGAGGTTGCGGACATCCTTGAAACCACCTCTTGGAAATGTCCCTGCGATGGCGCCTTCAAAGGCGACTTTCGTGGCGGTTTCCAAGGCCATCTGTTTCGGGACGCCGTCCGTTACCTGCACATGCTCAGGGCCATGTATGACGTGACACGAGACAGCGTCTGGCTCGAACGCTATCGCAAAGCGTGTGCCGGGCGTCCCAAGAACTGCGACAAGACACGCGTCCAGATTTGTACCGGGGGCTACGGTCCGGATCGCGAGGCGATCAAGAACATCGATGAGAATCTGCAATGGATTTACGTCGGGTCGCAAGGTGCGCTGGCCAGACTCATTGCGATGGAGACCGATGAATCCCTTCGGGCACAGTACCGTGCTGGCGTTGCCATCAACGCCAGGAACGCCCTCGCGGTCATTGATGCATACAAGGGCTTCGACAATAACGACACAAAAGTGTTCGGTCATGCCAACTGGCGGGAAGGCTACTTCACATGGTTTGCTCAGACTTCACAGGCAGAGGCCGAGAAGCTGTCCCGAACCGGCGATAAGACGAAACTGGGCACCCGAAAATATTACGAAGCCCGCTACATGAGAAACCCGCTTGCGGCTGCGGCGATCATCGCTCTCGCTGGAGACGATGCGGGACGTGACGCCGTTGAACGCGCGATTTGCCATTACGACTACTCGAAGCTCCACATGTCGGAGTTCTTCTTCGCGGAATGCGCGTATTACGCGTTGTCGGCCGACAAATGAAAATGACTGACCCAATGACCGGAGAAAACATGCAATCCCGTCCCATGAATGCAAACCATCGCGCCTCGACGTTTCTTGCAGCCCTCTTCCTAGGCCTGCTGAGCATTGCCGGTGTGGGTGATTCTCCCGCCCAGGAATCGGCCGCTCGTCCGGCGCCGATCCGCTTCCAACACTTCATCACCCGCCAGGGCAACAAGCTCTACGATGGCGACAAGGAGTTTCGGTTCATCGGGGCGAACATGCCGGGACTGGTGCTGCCTTACGACTGGACGCTTTACCTGCCGGAGCGGCTTCACCTGGCCACGCCGTGGGAACAGGAGGATGCGTTCAAGACGCTCGACCAGATGAACGGTCGTGTCGTGCGGACCTGGAATCTGCCCATCCGCAAGCCGGATGAGGAGGCGAAGCCATGGCACTACGTGCTTGGCCCGGGCAAGTTCAACGAGGAGGCGTTCAAGGTCGTGGACAACCTATTGGCGCTGGCCAATCGCTATGGTGTGCGCGTGATGCTCGATCTTACGGCGGAGTACGGCGATTACCTCGGCGGCATCGGCGCCTACGCGGCGCATCGTGGCAAGAAGCGTGCCGAGTTCTACACCGATCCGCAGATCAAGGAGGACTACAAGGCCACCGTTCGCTACGTGCTCACGCGCATCAACACGATCACCGGCGTGGCCTACCGCGACGACAAGGCGGTGCTCGCGTGGCAATTTGGGAACGAGATGCACAGCGCGCCTTGCTTAGATAATCCGGCAGCCAAAACACATAAAACCACCACACCGGCGTCGCCAACATCCGCGTGGCCAGCATCCCCCACACAGTCCCAGCGCCGATCATCCCGCGCAGCGCAGCGCCGAACCCGCCACTCTTCTTCGGAACCGGCCCTACCTCTGCCAGCACCGCTGCGCGGTCCCCCGGCGACAACCACACATGTTGCTCCGGTTCGTCATAGACCTTCAGCCATGCAACCAGCCACAAGAATCCAAGCACCGCTGTCCCG
>CAZGGF010000233.1:0-2030 GCA_964524715.1 uncultured Verrucomicrobiota bacterium
AGCAGACTTTGGAACCTGGCTTTCGTCCCGTCCAGAACAATTCGCGCCAAGGACGAGGAAAGAGCCGGAGCGTTGAGCCATGTGCGGCGAAGGATAAGTTGGAGTGAGAAGCTCTCATCGGTTAGTGAAACCGCGGAATGCACGGAAGGACACCGAAAGGTGGAGCGCGACCTCCGGGCGCGCTTGATTTTGCGCGGGTGAAGCACCGCGTCCGGAGGCCGCGGCCCACCTGAAGCGTTGACAGCGTCCGCGGCGCAGGAATTCGCTTCCGACGCGCCGGAGATTGTGGTTAGAGTGCGCAACACAGATCGCAAGGAGAATTACTATCATGACGGAGCACGAGCAGTTTCATTTTCATTCGCCGGATGATGTGCGACGGCGCATCAACGAGCTGGGGCTCGACTTGGAACTGAGCGACGACCTGCGCCCCCTGATGGAGCCGGTGAAAGCCGGGAAGTTCACGCTGCCGAACCGGATGGTGGTACTGCCGATGGAAGGTTGTGACGGGCAGGAGGACGGCTCGCCGGATACGCTCACATTCCGCCGCTACCGCCGCTTCGCCGCGGGCGGCGCGGGGTTGCTGTGGGTCGAGGCGACAGCGGTCGTGCCGGAGGGTCGGGCGAATCCCCGGCAATTGTGGCTCCACGAGAAGACCGTCGCCGCATTCACGCAGCTCGTGGGCGAGGCGCGCAAGGCCGCGCGTGACGCCTGTGGCGCGAAGCACCGGCCCATGCTGATCGTGCAATTGACGCATTCAGGCCGCTACAGCCGGCCGGTGAACAAACCGCAGCCGATCATTGCACATCACTCGCGATTCCTCGACCCTACGCACAATCTGCCGCTGGCATACCCACTGATCACGGACGACGAACTGGAGCGGCTGGAGGATCGCTACGTGGAGGCCGCGCTCTGCGCGCAACGCGCCGGCTTTGACGGTGTGGACGTGAAGGCGTGCCACCGCTATCTCGTGTCGGAACTGCTCGCGTCACACACGCGGCAGGACAGCCGTTACGGCGGCTCGTTTGAGAATCGCTCGCGTTTTCTGCGCAACGTGGTGGAGAAGATTCGCGCTGCCGCGCCGGGCTTGCTGGTGACGGCGCGGCTGAATGCCTACGATGCGATTGCGTATCCCTACGGCTTCGGCGTGGCTCGCACCGACCCCGCCAAACCCGACCTCGCCGAGCCGATCGAAATCGTTCGTTTTCTCCAGAGTCAGGGTGCTCCACTGGTGAACATCACCATCGGCAATCCGTATTTCAATCCTTACGTCAACCGCCCGTTCGACCTGCCGACAGTGGGAGCGCCGTTGCCGCCGGAGCCGCCGCTGGCCGGTGTCGCGCGGTTCGTCAACGTCGTGCGCCAGGTCCAGGAGGCGGTGCCGGAGATGCTGGTGGTCGGCGGCGGCAATTCGTGGCTGCGGCAGTTCTTCCCGCACCTCGGCGCGGCCAATATTCGCAAGCGATGGGTCTCGCTCGTCGGCGTTGGCCGGATGGCGTTCGCTTATCCTGAGTTCGCCCGCACGCTGAAGGAGCGCGGCCAGCTTGATCCGCTGAAAGTCTGCGTGACCTGCTCCGCTTGCACGCAGATCATGCGGGATGGAGGCCGCGCCGGTTGTGTGCCGCGCGACGGTGAGATTTACGAGCCGATCTACAAACAAGGCCGGGCCGAGGCGCTTGATTCCATCATCCAGATGGCAAAGACCTGCCGCCAGTGCAACGACCCGACGTGCGTTACCGGCTGCCCGGCGCGTGTGAACATACCGAAGTTCGTCGCCCACGTCGCGGCGGGCCGGTTCCGCGAGGCTTACGAGACGCTGCGGGAGGCCAACGCCCTCGCAGCCGTGTGCGGCTACGTCTGCCCGTCGGAGACGCAGTGCGAAGCCCGCTGCAACAACCGGCGCTACTCATTCCCCGTGCCGATCCGCCATCTGCAACGATGGGTCGCACGCAAGGCCGTCGAGGAAGGATGGGTCGCCGAGGCACACATGGCGTCTGCCTCCACCGGCAAGAAAGTCGCTGTCATCGGCGCAG
>CAZGGF010000234.1:0-5689 GCA_964524715.1 uncultured Verrucomicrobiota bacterium
CACGTCCGCGTTCCCCGTGGGGTCGTCAAAATATTCTGGCCGCCGCCCCCCGTCGCCGCTAACCTGCGCCCGCTGTGGCCAACGAAACTCCAACTCTTCTCATCATCGGCGCCGGTCCTGGCGGCTACGTTGCCGCCATCCGCGCCGCCCAACGTGGCGCCCGCGTCACTCTCGTTAGCGATGCTCCTCCCGGCGGTGTTTGTCTCCACCTCGGTTGCATCCCGACCAAGGCGTTGCTTGCGAGCGCCGAGGCGTTTCGCACCGTGCAACATGCCGGCGACTTTGGCGTCGATGCAGCCAGCGATGCTGCCGGGCCGCGGCTCGTCGCTGATGCCATGCAGCGCCGTGCGCGCAAAGTCACTGGCGCGGTCACCAAGGGACTGGAGTTCCTGTTCCGGAAGAACGGCATCCAGTTCGTCAGCGGACGCGCGCAGTTGCTTGGCGGCGGGCGCGTCCAGGTTGGCGACAATGTCCTGACCGCGTCGCACATCATTCTCGCCACCGGCTCGCGGCCCGCGCCATCGCCGAAGGGTCTGCCGCCTGTGGATGGCCAACGCGTCATCAACAGCAACCATGCGCTTCATCTGGCCGAGCCGCCGAAGAAGCTGCTCATTATCGGGGGCGGTTACATTGGCTGCGAGTTTGCGTGCATTTTCCGTGCGCTTGGCTCGGAGGTCACGGTCGTCGAGGCGCTTGCCAATCTGCTACCCGGCATGGATGCGGAGTTGGGCGCCGCGATGGCGAGGTTCTTCCGGAAGGCTGGCATCGAGGTCCGCACAGGCGAGACGATGAACGAGTTTGATCCCGGCTTCGACCGCGTGCTGATTTCCGTCGGGCGCGTGCCGAACACTGGCGACATCGGTTGCGACGCCGCTGGTGTGAAACTCACGGCGCGCGGCCACGTGGAGGTGAACGACCGGATGGAGACGAGCGCATCAGGCATTTACGCCATCGGCGACATCGTGGGGCGGTTCCCACTTGCGCATGTCGCCAGTGCCCAGGCGCGTGTGGCGGTGGCCAACGCGCTGGGCGAAAGTGCTACGATGGATTACACCGCCGTACCCGGCGTCGTCTTTACACATCCTGAAGTTGCTTCCGTTGGCCTCACCGAAGCCGAGGCTCAAGCCCAAGGCCGCGCGGTGCGGGTCGGCAAGTTTCCGATGGCCGCGCTTGGCCGCGCACAGGCCAGCGGCGAGACGGATGGTTTTGTGAAGCTCGTCATCGATGCCGAAACGCACCGGGTGCTCGGCGGCCAGATCATCGGCCCTGCCGCGGGTGAGTTGATTGCGGCGATCACGCTGGCGATTTCGTTGGGCGCAACCGCGGAGCAGGTGGCTCACACGATCTTCTCTCATCCGACGTTTGCCGAAGCCATTGGCGAGGCGGCCGAAGCGGCGTTCGGCTCCCCGGTGCACATATTTCTGCCGAAACGGCCGTGAGGATCGGATGACGTAACGAGGAAGACTGTATGGATTCGCTTACATGGGATTTGTTGAAACTGCTGGGCGTGGCGGCGCTGGTGCTGACCAACGCCTTCTTCGTCGCGGCGGAATTTGCACTGGTCAGTGTGCGTCGCAGCCGCATGGAAGAACTGCTTGCCGCAGGCCAGACGGGCGCAAAGACGGTGCTTGCCGCCATGCACGATCTTGGCACTTATATCGCCGGTGCACAGGTCGGCATCACAATGGCCAGTCTGGGGCTCGGTTGGGTTGGCGAACCGGTCATCGCGCACCTGTTGTCGCCGCTGTTTGGCTGGATGCCGCCGATCTTTGCGGAAGCTACCATGCACACGATTGCCGTGGTGATTGCGTTTGTGCTTATTACGTTTTTGCATGTGGTGTTTGGCGAACAAGTACCGAAGGTCGTGGCCGTGCAGCGCGGCGAAGCGACTGCACTGTGGGTGATGCCGCTGATGCGGTTGACCGTGGCACTGATGCGGCCGTTGGTGTGGGCGCTGAATGGCTTCAGCAATACCGTCGTGCGATTACTGGGACTCGAACCCGGCAGCGAAATGCACGGCGTTCATTCCGTGGACGAGCTTCAAATCCTGGTTCGCCAAAGCCGCCAAGCCGGTGTGATCGATGAACTGGAGGGCAAGCTGGTGGAGCGGGCGTTCCGCGTGCCGGACCTGACGGCGCGCGACGTCATGGTGCCGCGCACAGACCTTGTTGCGCTCGATGGGCGATTGCCAGCCGAGGAATTGATCAACCGCATGGCGCGCAGCGGCCACCAGCGTCTGCCGGTATACGACCGTACGCTCGATAACATCGTCGGCATCCTGCACGTGCAGGACGTGTTCCAGCACATGCGGCAGTCGAAGGAATCGTTCGATATCCGCAAACTGGTGCGTGTGCCGTTGTTCGTGCCGGAAACAGTGCGGCTCGACAACTTGCTGCGCAGCTTCCAGCAGTATCATTCGCAAATCGCGGTCGTTACAGATGAACACGGTGGCGTTGCCGGCATGGCAACGCTCGATGACGTGGTCGCGGAAGTTTTTGGCGAAGTGCAGGAAGCGGAGAATGTGCGGCAGGATATCCAGGAGATGCCCGATGGGCGGCTGTTGGTGCGGGGCGATGTGCGGCTGCGTGAACTCAACGATCGCTTCGGCTGGAACCTTGAAGACGAGCAGGCCGACACCATTGCCGGCTATGTCATGAATCGTTTGGGCCGTCTCGCCCGCCCGGGTGACACCATCGAGACGCCGCAGGGCATCATCACGGTTGAGAAGATGGCGCGGCTCAGAATTCTGCTGGTCGCGGTCCTTCCAAAGAAACCTTGAACACCCCTTGCTGGGACAGTTGTTCCAGCAAGGGGTTTCGTGCCGGCGTTATTTCTTGTGCAACGGGACGAAACGGCTGCCTTCCTTGCTCTTGATCAGCAGCAGCACGTTGCTGCGGGCGCCTTTGACGGCTTTCTCAAACTCGCCAACCGAGGTTACCGGTTGGCGATTGACCTCGATGATCAAATCGCCTTCGCGCACGCCCCGGCGGTAAGCGAGGCTGTTGGCGTCCACGTCGGTGACGACCACGCCTTTCTCGCCCTTGTAGTCGAGCTTGCGCTCCAGTTCCTTGGTCAGGTTGGTGACGGTCATGCCGAGGTTCGACACATCGTTCTCCTCTTGGGCAGCGGCCGTCGAGGTCTCGGTGGCGGTGCCGACGGTGATGGACAGGGAGACTTCCTTGCCTTTGCGAATGACGACCACGGAGGACTTCACGCCGGGCGCGGTGGCGGCGACACGGTTGCGAAGTTCATTCACACTCTCAACAGCCTTGTCATTGTATTGAGCAATGATGTCGCCGGGCTTGATGCCTGCTTTCTCGGCGGCGGAACCTTTGTTCACCTGCGCGACGAGCACGCCCTTGGTTTGCTTCACGTCGAACTGCTTGGCGAGGTCTTCGTCAAGATCCTGGATCAGGACTCCGAGCTGGCCGCGTTGGACTGTCTTGCCCGCCTTCAAGCTCGGCAACACGCTGGCAATGATGGACGAGGGCACGGCAAAGCCGACACCTGTGTTGCCGCCACTGGAACTGTAAATGGCGGTGTTCAGGCCGACAATCTTGCCCTGGAGGTTCACGAGTGGACCGCCGGAGTTGCCGCGGTTGATGGCGGCATCCGTCTGGATGAAGTCCTCATAGCCGTCATGGTTGTCGAGCACACCGCTGCGGCCGAGCGCGGACACGATGCCGGCGGTGACCGTTTGCGGCAAACCATACGGGCTGCCGATGGCCACCACCCAATCGCCCACGCGCAACGACTTTGAGTCGGCCAGCGGCACCCAGGGGAGGTTCTTGCCGCTGATCTTGACGATGGCGATATCGGTCTTCGGATCCGTGCCGACGACCTTGGCATCGAACTCGCGCTTGTCGCTCATAAACACCTTCAGTTCATCCATGCCTTTGACGACATGGTTGTTGGTGAGGATGTAGCCGTCCTTGTCAATGATGACCCCGGAGCCAATGCCTTCCTGGCGGAACTTGCGCGTTTCGCCCTGGCCGCTGCGGCCGCGTCGTTGCGGCAGGCCCTCCTCTTCGTCGCCGTTATTCTGGCCGAACATATCCGGGCCGAAGAAGAAGTGGTAATTGCGCGGCATGGACACGTATTTGGTTGCCACGGCTGACCACGGCGGGTTTCACCGAGTCGGCGACCCACGCAAACGCATCGCTCAGCGACTGCGCTGCCGCCAATGCCTGTGCCGGTGGCGCGCTTGTGGCGGACGTCTGGGCAACCACGGGCGACGCTGCATGGCTAACAAGCCACGCCGCGACGAAGCCGCCCGCTACAACACTGATGATGATCTTCCAATTGTTCTTCATGGTCGTTAAACCTTTGTTACTTATTTGCCACGTTCCGGCGCGAGCCGGTCGGTGGCTCTTCACCTTGCTTCTGGCAACTCCACACCAGTTCGCCGTCTTTGAAGTCCACTCGGACGCGCGAACCGTCGGCGACTTCGCCAGCAAGCAACCTCTTTGACAGTGGTGACTCCAGTTCGCGTTGAATCGTTCGTTTGATCGGCCGCGCGCCATAGGTGGGGTCGTAGCCCAATTCCGCCAGGCGTTGTTTTGCCTTGGGAGTCACTTCGAACGAAATCCGCCGTTCCGCCAGCCGCGCCGAAAACCGCGCGAGCTGGATGTCCACGATCTTTACCAGTTCCTCCTGCCGCAACGCATGGAAAACCAACACCTCGTCCACGCGATTGAGGAACTCGGGACGGAAATGACGGCGCATTTCGCCGACCACGTCTTCCTTCATCCGTTCGTAATCGCGATCGCTCGTCAGCTTCGCGTCGAGGATATGCTGGCTGCCGATGTTGCTGGTCATGATGATGACCGTGTTCTTGAAATCTACGATGTGGCCCTGTCCGTCAGTGAGCCGTCCGTCATCGAGAATCTGTAGCAGCACGTTAAACACGTCGTGGTGCGCCTTCTCGATCTCGTCGAAGAGAATCACCGCGAACGGCCGGCGGCGGATCGCCTCGGTGAGTTGGCCTCCCTCCTCGAAGCCGACGTAACCCGGTGGCGCGCCAATGAGCCGCGACACGGTGTGCTTCTCCATGTATTCGCTCATGTCGATGCGCACCATGTTGTGCTCGTCGTCGAAAAGGCACTCCGCCAGGGCGCGGCCCAGCTCGGTCTTGCCGACGCCGGTCGGGCCGAGGAAAATGAAACTGCCGATCGGCCGGTTCGGGTCCTTCAAGCCGGCCCGCGCACGCATCACCGCGTCTGCGATGGCCGTGACGGCTTCATCCTGGCCGATGACGCGCCGGTGCAATTCGTCAGCGAGGTGGAGCAACTTCGCCTTCTCGCCTTCGAGCAGCTTTGTCACCGGGATGCCGGTCCAGCGGCTGACGATGAGCGCCACGTCCTCGGCGTCCACTTCCTCCTTCAACAGCCGCGAGCCTTGTTTGGCCAGCGCGTCCTCGGCGGCCTTGAGCTTCTTCTCCAGTTCCGGAAGCTTGCCGTATTTCAGTTCAGCCAGCTTGTTGAGGTCGTAGGCGCGCTCGCCTTTTTCGATTGCCAGCCGCGTCTGTTCGAGTTGTTCACGCAACGCCCGCGCATTGCCGATGGTTTTCTTTTCGTTGTCCCACTGCGCGCGCAGGGTTCCGCTGCGGCCCTTAAGTTCGGCCAACTCCTTTTCCAGCGCCTTCAGCCGCTCCTGCGACGCTGCGTCTTTTTCCTTCTTCAACGCCTCG
>CAZGGF010000235.1:0-5253 GCA_964524715.1 uncultured Verrucomicrobiota bacterium
GACCTCGGCAACACGTGGACGAAAATCGAACCTGCTTCCGCTGCGGCCGGTTCCGCGATGAATGCGATTCAGCCGAGCGTTCTTTTTCATGCCGGCGGCAAACTTCAGGCCATTGGCCGTTCGCGCGACAAACGGCTGTTCCAGACGTGGTCGAACGACGGTGGCAAGACGTGGAGCCCGCTCACGCCAACCGACGTGCCGAACCCGAACTCCGGCACCGACGCCGTCACGTTGCGCGATGGCCGGCATCTGCTGGTTTACAATCCCGTCGAGCGCGGGCGCTCGCCGCTCAACGTTGCCGTCTCGCGTGACGGCAAAGTGTGGCGGGATGTTCTCGTTCTGGAAAATGAGCCGAAAGCGGAGTTCAGCTATCCCGCCATCATCCAGACGAGCGATGGCCTCGTCCATATCACCTACACATGGAAGCGGCAGAAGGTGAAACACGTCGTCGTGGATCCGGCAAAACTGGCCGTGGTCGAGCCGAAACGCAGCCCGATCACCAATGGCGTCGAGTGGAAGAATAACCGGCCGGTCTCACTGCCCGGCGCGACGCGACCGAAGGTGGAGAGCGTGCTCATTTATCAGCCGACGATCGAATGGACCTATTCGCATCATCAAAGCTTGACGTTTTTCAAAGGCCGTTTCTACGCGATCTGGTCAAACGGCCGTCAGGACGAAGACGCTCCCGGCCAGCGCGTGCTCATGGCGTCATCGGCGGATTTCAAGAACTGGACCACGCCGCGGCCGCTCGTGGACTCGGTCAAGGACGATAAGGGCGTCGAACGCGTGCTCACGGCGGCGGGATTTCATCAGCACGACGGCATGCTCGTCGCTTACTTCGGCAACTACGGGCCGAACAAGGAAACGACGCACTTGCAGGCCGTGACGACGACCGACGGCGAACGCTGGAGCGCCGTGCACGAGATGGGCGTGCCGGTCAATCCCAATCATGGCCCGCAGCGCACCGCGTCGGGCCGGCTCATCATCGCCGGCAACATCTCGTTCCCTTACACAGACGATCCGGCCGGCCTCGCTGGCTGGCGCATGACCGGTATCTATCCGCGGGACATGGCCGCGACGATCAAGGATGACCCGTCGTCATTCTGGGAGGTGGCCAAACACCAACGATGGCCTGCGGCGCTCTGCGAAGGCTCGTTCTACCAGACTGACGACGGCGCGTTGCACATGCTGCTGCGCAATACCGCGAAACAGAACGCGCGCCGCCTTTGGCTCACCGAAAGTCGCGACAATGGCGCGACATGGTCTGCGCCCATCGAGACGAACTTCAGCGATACCAACGCCAAGTTTCACTTCGGACGCCTGCCCGACGGCCGCTTCTACTGCATCGGCAATCCCGTTGGTGGCAACCGCACGCCGTTGGCGCTCTCGCTCTCGCGCGATGGCGTGCGCTTCGACCGCCACCACATTCTCGGCGACACGGACTACGAACGACGCAAGCCCGGCACCGCGAAGGGCGGCGAATACGGCTACCCCCACAGCATCATCCACGCCGGCCACCTCTACGTCATTGTCTCGCGCCAGAAGGAAGCGGTGGAGGTGCTGCGCGTGGCGTTGAGTGAACTGTGAGGGATGCGGCCGGATCGCGCTTGTCCGTCAGGGTAAACGGCGGGAGTCGGGGTTTTTCAGTGAGCACGGTGTCAAGTTGGTCGTCTAGCGCGGCAGTCCAAAACCGTGAGACCGAAGCGATTCTCGCGGGCTTGACTCGCGGGCGGTGCGGCGCTTCATTGACGCGCAGGGCCGCAGACTGAAAGTCTGAAGCGCTGGCCGGAATCCGGAGTCCATCATGAAACGACTGTATGCCAACCTCACGTGGGTCGTCGGTGCGCTGGCGCTGATGCCGGTAATTGCAGGCATTCACACAACCGCCGCCGAACCGGAGCGACCGAACATTCTCTGGCTCGTCAGCGAGGACAACGATGCGTTGCTTGGCTGCTATGGCGACCCATTGGCGCGAACGCCGACGCTGGATAAGCTTGCGCGCGAGGGCGTGCTGTTCGAGCGGTGCTTCGCGCAACCGGTTTGCGCGCCGTCGCGGTTCACACTGATCAGCGGCATGTATGCGGCTTCGTGTGGTCCGGCGCAGCACATGCGCGCGCAAGGCAGGATTCCGTCGTGGCTGAAAGGATTTCCGGCCTGGCTGCGGGAAGCGGGCTATTTCACGTCGAACAACGCGAAGACCGATTACAACTCGCCGATCAACGTCCGGGAGGCATGGAATGAATGCGGACGGAAAGCGCACTGGCGCAACCGGCCCGACGCGCGGCAGCCGTTCTTCAGCGTGTTCAATCATGAGGTCACACACGAGAGCTGCCTGTTTCCGGAGGAGGAAAAGCCTTTGGACTTCCCGCCGATGGATCCGGCTCGCGTGCGCATCCCGCCGTATCAACCCGACACGCCGGAGATGCGCGCGGATTGGGCGCGTTACTACAACCACATCACGTTGTTGGACGGCCAGCTTGCCGCAAAGCTGAAGGATCTTGCCGACGCCGGCCTCGCGGAGAATACCATCGTCTTTTACTATGCTGACAACGGCGGCGTATTGCCGCGCAGCAAGCGGTTCTTGCAGGAGAGCGGCACGCATGTCCCGCTGATCATTTACTTTCCCCCGAAGTGGCGTCACCTTGCGCCCGCCGCGCCCGGCTCGCGCATCTCGGCGCCGGTGCATTTCGTGGACTTCGCGCCGACGGTGTTGTCGCTGGCCGGCGTGAAAAAGCCGGGTTACATGCAGGGCCACGCGTTTGCCGGGCCGGCGAAGGAGGCGCCAAACGAATTTGTGTACTGCACGCGCGACCGGATGGACGAGCGTTACGACACGATGCGCTCGGTCATGGATTCGCGTTGGCTCTACATCCGCAATTTCCGGCCCGATCTGCCTTACGTCCAGCCGCTGAATTACATGTTCCAGGCGCGCGGCTACCAGTCATGGGCTCGCGTGGCTCGCGAGGGCAGGCTGACACGGGCGACGGCACAGTTCTGGGGTGAGAAACCGGGCGAGGAGCTTTACGACATGGGCGCTGATCGTGACAGCGTGAACAACCTCGCCGCGGATCCCGCGCATCGCGCGACGCTGGAGCGGATGCGCGCGGCGTTGAAACGACACACATTGGAGATCAACGACAACGGTTTCCTGCCCGAAGGTTCGGTGTTGGAAGGCTACGATGCGTCGCGCATGCCCGGCGCGTTTCCCGTGGAGCGCGTGTTTGATCTGGCAGTGCTGGCCTCGGAGCGCGACGCAGCGAACCTGACGAAGCTGATTGACGCGCTCGACGATCCGAACGAAGCGATGCGTTGGTGGGCTGCGCAAGGTTGCGCGATGCTTGGCGGGAAAGCCTCGCCCGCCGAAGCGGCGTTGCAGAAGCGGTTGAAGGATGCGTCCGGCGCGGTGCAGGTTGCCGCGGCAGAGGCGTTGGCGCGCATCGGCAGGATCGACGTGGCTTTACCGGTGCTGGAGCACTGGGTGAAGAACACGGAGGCACCTTTCTTCGCGTTACAGGCGGCCAATGTGCTCGACCATCTCGGCGAGCGCGCACAACCCGTGTTGCCAACGTTGAAACGATTACTTGAAACGGTAACGAAAGCCGGGGGGCGCAACGCCGAGCAGCGGTATCCCAAGCGTATTTTGGAACGCGTTGTCGGTGTGCTGGAAGGCAAAGAACCGGCCTTGGTCTATCCCAAGCCGATGCCTTGACGCATCAGTCCGAGTGGAAGACTTCTTCCATGGTGGACCACCACTCGCCTTCGGCGCGGCTGGCAAGCGGGGCCTGGCATGGCCTGCAGAAGCTCCACCATCGTTGCGTGGTCGGGTCGGCGGCCATTTTCGCCATATCGGCCGCGAAGTCATCGCCGGTGTACTCAAGATAGCTGAAGAGGTAGGGTTTCCCATCGTCGAGTCGGTGGAAGTAGATCGAGTAATTCCGAATATTGCACGCCTTGACCATCTTCAACACGTCCGGCCAGACAGCGGTGTGCAGACGTTTGTATTCCTCCACCTTTTCAGGGTGCATCCCAATGACCCAACCGAATCGTCTCATGGTTTCTCCTGTTTCGATGTCGCGGGATTCTCTCCGGCGAATTTCCACGACGGTTTCGTGTCGCGAGTGAGGGGCCGCTTCAGTAAAACGGCGCGAAGCAATTCGATCGGCATCACGTTCTCCATCAGCACGGCGTCGTTGAACTGCTGCTCCGTCATTTTTCCCGGGCGGACGCATTCGTCGTGCAGCGCTTTGAGTTGCAGTCCCCCAAGCAGATAGCCGGCCTGGTATAGTGGCGGCGCGACGATGAACCGCCGCACCTCGCTTGTCGCGCCGAGTTTCTCGTGGCCCACGCGGTTCACCAGGAAATCCACCATCTCCGCTGGCTTCATTCGGCCGAGGTGATACTTGAGGCTGACGATGACCCGCGCCGCGCGGTTCATGCGCCAGAACAACATGCCGATCCGCTCTTGCGGCGTGCGCGCCCAGCCGAGATCCCAAAACCGCAGTTCGCAGTAGAGCGCCCAGCCCTCGACGTAAAAAGGCGTGCTGAACAAGCGCCGATACGGGTTGTGTCGCGCCCCTTGGAAGTTCTGGAGGTGATGGCCGGGAATCAACTCGTGCGCTGTCGTCAAGTGTGTGAACGCGCGGTTGTTGCCCCGCATGACCATTAGCTTGTCCTCCTGCTTCATCTCATCCTTCGCGTAAGCCACCATCATGTTTTGGTTGTTGTAGGCCGCGTAAGGAATCATCTTCATTGTCTCTGGTGACATCATCGTCAGCCGCCACGTTTCTTCGCAAAGCGGCGACACTGTCGCGAACTTGTGCTTCTTGACGAAAGCGATTGCCTCGCGAGCGGTCTTCGTGACGAAGTCGTCCTGTTGGCCGGGTGGAACGAAATCCGACTTCACCTTTGCCAGCGCCGCCTTCCAATTGTCACCGCAGCCCATCTGGCGCGCGGCGCTCTTCATCTCGCGCTCGCCCCACGCCATCTCGCGCTCGCCGATGGCAATCAGTTCTTCCGCCGTGTAAGGGAGGAATTCGAACCGGATCGCCTCTGCGACTGCGGACGCGCCAATCGGGTCGCCGACGAGTGGGTCCTCATCCTTGCCCTTGAGACCGGCAATCTCTTCGCGGAGGAGCTTGGCGTAGGTCTCCAGCTGCTTGTCGGCTTCCTCGTAAGGTTTTTTCACCCACCATTGGAAATCTGGCTGGTAACCGTCGTAGAAGCTGAACCACTTCTTCAGCGCGTTGCGCAACT
>CAZGGF010000236.1:0-9180 GCA_964524715.1 uncultured Verrucomicrobiota bacterium
GAGAAGCCGCTGGCCTACGACATCCGCGAAGGCCGCGCGATGGTGGATGCGGCGAAGAAGAACGGACGGATCGTGCAGATCGGTTTCCAGCGCCGCCATGCCGCCGCGATCGGCGAGGCGCGCAAGTATCTTCAGGACGGCAACGCCGGGCGCATTGTCTGTGCCGAGGCCCAGATTCACTATACCGCTGGTCTCAAGGACCCGACGCCGCAGGCGCCGCCTGCGTCACTGGACTGGGACCTTTGGTGCGGGCCGGGGCCGAAGATTCCCTACAGCCCGCAGGTCGGCCATCTTACGTGGCGGTTGGAGAAGACCAGCGGTCATGGCCATCTCGTGGACTGGGGCATCCATCTGGTTGATGCGACGCGATGGATTCTCAACGAAACAACGCCGCGCACCGTTACGGCCGCCGGTGGCATTTACTATTTCAAAGACAAGATCACCACGCCTGACGTGCTGACGGCGCACTTCGAGTTTGAAAAGTGCCCCTTCACTTGGCGGCATCGCATCTGGGGTGCGGCGGAGTATTCGCCCGAAGTTGCCAACGGCATCTTCTTCTACGGTGAGAAGGAGACGGTCTTTGTCACCGACAACAAATGGATCGTCATCCCGAAAGGCAAGGGCAAGGAACACAAAATCAACGAGACCAAGTCCGACGCCGGCAAGCTGCACATGGCTGACTTCCTTGATGCGGTGCGGAGCCGCAAACAACCATCCTGCCAGATTGAGGATGCATACCAATCCACCGCCACCGTGAAACTGGCGATGATCGCCTATGACATCGGAGCGAAAATCGCGTGGGACGCCGCCTCCGAGCAGATCGTTGGCAACAACGCAGCCAGCCAGTTGCTCAAGCGTGATTACCGCTCGCCATGGCGACACCCGTGGCGTGGATGAAGGCCGGTTCTCATCCGCTCGCAGAATCATGAGAAGCCGATGAAAAAGATTGTGGAATGCGGATTTCGATGTAGGCCGGGTCCCCGACCCGGCGAAATCATCATAGACAATCGCCCGGTCAGGGGACCGGGCCTACAATATCGCATCTGGCAGTCCGGGTTTTTCAACGGCTTCATGAGAACGTGTTGCCCAAATCAAACAATGCCCAGGGAATTCAATCGTCCCTATGGGACTCACCCATCTTGTGCCATGGTACCCGCCAGTAAACTGGCGGGCTATTTTCGAATGTCCCTACGGGACAGGCGCTTAACCCGGCATCGTCCCGTCAGGGACGGTGCGACAATAGCCCGGCGTTTTAACGCCGGGAATGCGATGGGGGGATGGCAGAGTCCCGTAAGGGACGATTGAGCGTTTTGGGCAACACGCCCATGAGAACCGCCGCTGCCATTCTCGCTGTGTTCATCGCCGTGGCGGCGTGGGCGGCGGACTGGCAGAAGCAGCTTTCTCCGCCGCAGCCGGGACCATTCCCGTCATTGCGTCCCATGCGCGCCAGCTACAGTTTCGGCTGGAGCATGTTCACGGCGGCCAAGGCGACGGCGGAACTTTCCAAGACCAATGAGTTGCTGCAACTCAACATCAAGGGCGGCACCGTCGGCGTGGTCCGGGGTCTGTGGCGCATGGATGCGACCAGCACGGCGCTCTGGCATCCAGTCACACTCAAGCCGGTGAGCCATGTCGTCACCGAAGTGCTTCAGAACAAGACCGTCAATCTCCGCCTTGATTTCGACATCAAAGGAGTGACGCAGACGCGGACGACCCGAAGCGATGAAACGCCCAAGCCGAAGCGTTATGATTTCCCAGGCCTCCTCGACATGCCTACCGCCATGATGTGGTTGCGAAGCCAGAGCCTGCACGTCGGGGAGACGTATCGCTGCCTGACAATCCCGGAGGCATCAGCCTACTTCACAGAATTGAAAATCGTTGGCAAGGAGAAGATCGATGTTGCCGGCAAATGTCAGAACACCATCAAAGTGCTGTTACGGGCGCACGAAGTGAACGACAAGCTCGAACTGCAGCCCTCCAAGCGATTCAAGGAAGCGTTCGCGTGGTTTTCCGACGACAACGACCGGCTGTTGCTTCGGGCCATGGCAGAAGTCTTCATCGGCAGCGTTTGGATGGAATTGGACAAGGTGGAATTCCGCGGCGGTTCCAGTTAGTTGTCCGGCGGCTGTGCTGGCCGCAACATCCAGCCTGCCATCAGGAACGCCGGCCACGCCACGGCTGCAACGTAGAGATCGAAATCCACCAGATTGTGGCCCGTCCACGCCGCGAGGCCGATCCACGTCGTCCACGCCAGCGGGTCGAACGGCCCGGTGCGCAACCGGCGCGCGCCGCGCCACAACGCGCCGGCCCAGAGCGCCGTGAAACTGGCAAAACCGACGACGCCGGAATCAGTCCATTGTTGCAGGAAGTTGTTGTGTGCCAGCAGTGTCGGTTCCGAGTCTGGCCGCCGGCGTTCGACATAGCGTTTGCCAAATGTTCCTGGGCCTCCACCAACCCAAGGTTGCTCCACGATCATGGCCATGCCTGCCTGCCAGTAATCACCGCGGGCCTCCAGTGTTTCCAGACCGCGTCGCGCGCCTTGTGTGCCAAAGAAGACTGCGCCCACAGCCAGTAATGCCGACAATACCCCGGCGCGCCAACGCCGGCTCACACGCGTGCATAATGCCAGACCGCCCGCCAGCGCCAGCGCGAGCATCAGGAAACCGCCCTTGGATCGGGTCAGCAGCAAGCACCACAGCAGCGCCGCTGCAAATACCGCCGTCAACGCGGCGCTCACCGCGCGAACGACCCGTTCATTGCCCTCCATTCGTTTGCGGAAGAACCGCCAGATCCAATAACACACCGGCGCCGCGACCAGGATGAGATAGCCAGCCAGCGTGTTGGAATAGAATAACGTGCCAAAGACCCGGTTCTGCGCCAGTTTGCCTTGAACCGCGGCGAGGTTGGCGCGGACTTCGGGAGACACGCTTTCCGGGTGTTCTCTCGCGTAGCGCAGTGCCTCCTCAAAACCTCCAAAATGCTGATGCAGTGCCGCCAGACAGACCACCACCGTGGCCGCCACCAGCGCACCCAGCACTGTCTGATAACGCCGTTCGTTTTCCTTGGGCCACCAGCCGATGAAAAAGAATACCACCGCCACGCTGAAGAATGCCGCCACCGACCACGCGCGCGCCGGCCAGGGACTCACGCTGGCCGACAACCATTGCGACGCGAACCAGGCCAGCGGCAGCCACGCCCAGCCACCGAGCGACACGCCGCGTTCACGCCACGCTGCGACGATGGCCACGGCGGCCCAGACAAAGGTGAGAACAATGGCTATTTCCAGCGGCCAGCGGGCGAGCCACCAATCATCCGAACTTGCCGGCCGGTCCGGCAGGAGCACGAGGCCGCCGAATTTCACCGGCAACAGGAAGACCAGCGTCCACAGCGCGCTGTGGAGTGTGCGCGCCGGCCACGTTGTTGTCATGCGCTTGCACTCCTGCGCTTCACGTCGCCGCTGCCGGCGCGGTCAGGCCGCTGAGCCGCAGCAACGCCACTTCCAGTGCCAGCGGCTCGTTTACGTTGCGCTCCAACTGGTCTTGCAGGGTTTCGATCGTGTCGAGATTCGCCAAGGCCCGTTCGCGCGTCTGTGTCGCGGCCAGTTTCTGCAGCGCATCGCGGCGGTCACGGTGGAACAACAGCACTGCGTCACCGCCCTCGATACAGACAAGCATGTCACGCAGCAGCCACTCCAAAGTCACCACCGCTGCTGCGCGCCGCCGCCGGTATTCGGCCGCCGCCTGCGCTTCCATTTCCTTTTCTTTTTCCTCCAGCCACTTCGAGTCCGCGGTCTGGCGGTAATGGTCGAGTTGCGCCGATTGCTCGACCTGCTCCTCGATCCGTTTCTTTTCGGCATCCAGAAAACCCCGGATCGTGTCGAACAACTTGTACGCCCTCAGCACCGAGCCGCCTCCGGCAAGCAACGCCAGCAAACCGTCCACAAGCGGCGCGTGTGCCGCTTCCGGTTCGCGCACCGCTGCGGCGCCAAACTGAATCCGCTGGCAGCGCGACAGGACTGTCTCGAGCAACTGCTCGGGCGCAGTTGACAGCAGCAACAGCAATGAACGATCCGGAGGCTCTTCCAGCGTCTTCAAAAACGAATTGGCGGCTTCGCGGCCCAGACGGTCCGCTTCGACGATGACACCCACCTTCATCCGGCCGGCTGACGCTTTCAAATGAAGCGATTTTTCCAATTCCCGTGTTTGCTCGATGTCGATGCGACGAGACTTCGATTCCGGACGAATCCATCGCACATCAGGGTGTTGGCCCCCGGGCGGGGTGGAGGCGTCGATCTTCCGGCAGGAATCGCAGTGATCGCAGCCGCCCTGCTTGGTTGGCGATTCGCAGTTGACGGCCTTGGCCAGTTCGCACGCGGCCAGTTCCATGTCTTCCATCGCATCGCCTGTAAAAAGGTAGGCGTGCGCGAGCCGGTTGTTGGCGAGACTGCGCTGGAGAACTGCGGCGACGGCGGGTTGTGAGGCGGCCAGTGACCTAAATGACATTCTTCACATACTCCCAGACGGCAGCCTCCACGTCCGCGATGGGACGGCGTGCGTCCACCACCTTGAAACGCTTCGGCTCCGACTTGGCCAGTTGCAGGAAGCCCAGCAAAACCTTCCCATGAAACTCGTCTGATTCCGCCTCAAACCGATCCTCCTCGCCGCCGACTGGCCGAACGCGGCGCATCATCCGCCGTCGCCCTTCGTCCACTGGCAGCACGAGAAGCAGCGTCATTTGTGGCACACAGTCGCCCACCGCCATGCGGTGGGCCGATGCGACAAGCTTCGGATCGAGACCGCGGACGATTCCCTGATACACCGTCGTGGAATCCAGGAACCGATCCGACAGTACCACCGCTCCTTCCGCCAGCGCCGGCTGGATCACCTTGCGCACCAATTCGGCGCGTGCGGCGGAGAACAGCAGCATTTCCGACTCGGGACACATGCCGTGACCGGCGGGACTGTGTTTGAGCAAATGGCGGATTGCCTCGCCGAGAGGGGTGCCGCCGGGTTCGCGCGTTTGGACCACCTTGCGGCCCATTTCTTCGAGCCGCTTGGCGAGTCGCTGGATATGGGTGCTCTTGCCGCAACCCTCACCACCTTCAAAGCTAATGAACACGCCTCGCATATTGCGGAGCCTAGGAACAACCGCCCGCCCTGTCAACGCCGCAACGACAGCATGTTTCGTCACCTGCGGGGTTCCTGGGGCTCCAAAAAACGAACCCCCTCGCCGCTTGCGCGGCGAGGGGGCGCGTTGCGCACAAAGTGAATTAAACCTTCTGGACGTTCTGTGCTTTGGGGCCTTTGTCGGTGTTGATCTGTTCGAACGACACCGCATCGCCCTCATTGAGAGTCTTGAAGCCCTGGCCGACGATGTTCGTGTGATGAACGAACACATCCGGCCCGCCTTGAATCTCGATAAAACCGTAGCCTTTCTTGTTGTCGAACCACTTCACTTTACCAGTAGCCATGAAACTATAAATCTCCTTCCTACCATGTTCGCTTGCCGGTTCGCCTGACTCACTGCACAAACAAAAATCACGAAGCTCGGTTCCTGTCTTTCGGCGCCGGCGCTCCGTGACTGATACAGTTCATCGAAAACTCGCACGACAAACTCCGAAACAATGGTTGCAGTAAATCAAAACACCGGCGACGCGTCAAAATAATTTTGGAAAATCTGAAAACGAGCGCGCGGTTGCGCACAACGAGAGAAGCTCCACGCGCGCGACTTGCAGACTACTTGCGGCGTCGCAGCGCGCTGATGCCGGTGAGAACCAGGCCGAGAACGATGGCAATCCAAATCGCCAGCGTGAGCCATGTGATGTCGCCAGGCGCGCTGAAACTGAAAACAACACGATGGTCGCCGGGGGGCAACACCACGGCGCGCATGATGAAGTTGGCGCGCAGGATTTTTGCCGGTGCGCCGTCCACGGTCGCTGACCAGCCGCTGTCGTAATGATCATTGAGCATCAAGATGCCGGGGGACGTGAGACGGGTTTTTAGTGAAACGCGCATGGGTCCGAACTTCACCAATTCGACGGCGGAGGAGGGCGGTGCGCCGGCGTCAGCGGCGATGCCGGGGTCGCCGTCGAGCAGCAGCGTGGTGTGTGGATCGAACTTCGGGTCCGTCAACCGCGCCAGCAGCTTGTCGTTGTCGGCGATGACTTCCCATCGATGCAGCACCACCGCTCGCGGCAACGCGCGGGTGCATTTGAACAGCGCCTGCTTGCCGAAATAATCGAACTCCATCACGACGTGGAGGAACGAGTCGCAGCCGAGTTGTTTGAAGGACTGCAGGGCAGCCTCTTTCGGGCCGAGAATGTATTTGACCGAGCAGAGTTCCCACTTGCGCAGCGGCATGCGGTCCACCGCGCCGAAGAACGCGACGTAGTCAGCCGGTGGCCGTGATGCGGCGGGGGCGTCAATCGAATCGATGTCGTAGTAAGGCAGCAACAAGCTCAGCCATGCGTTGTAGAAGCCGGCGCGGGTGAGGAAGGCCACCCGCGGGCGGCTGGTGTCGGCGCGGAGTTGTTGGAAGACCGTGTTGTCGGCGTAATCCTGTGCCACCGAACGGTAGTCCATGAAGTTACTGTTGGCCTGCCACAGTTCGATGTAGAGGACCAAAGCCAGTCCAGCATAGCATCCCCACCGCAGCATGGGCTTGGCCGCGCCGTTCAGCCACAGGAGGGTGACGATCATCGCACCCGCCAGCACTGTGACCACAAAGAAGTGGAACATGGCACTGCTCGGTTGAGCGGCCATATTCTGGGAGGCCTTTTCGCCAGTAATCGGATGGGGAGGCGTAAACATGTCGTAGCCGCCATTGGCGAAGAACTGCGTGCGACTGTCCACTCCATCCGCAAGGACGATCATCCAAAGCAGCGAGATGCCCAGTACCGCCGCCAGCACGACAAGGAAGTATTTCGTCAGCCGATTCATGGATGTCTAGCGATCCGTGTTCCGAGACTTGCGGCCTGTTTCGGGCGGTTGGGTTTCGTGCCAAAGCCTGTCCATGCCGATGGCCGCCAGCACCGCCAAGGCGGGCGTAAGCAGCACCAGCAACTTGTTGGGGTTGCGCATCGAATTGAACAGCGGGAATGAATGCAGCAACCGGAATGGAGGTGGGAAGTACCTCCCGAAGCTGGTCACCAACACGACCACTGCAATCACCGTCCAGAAAATGATCTCAGCCTTGTGGCGGCGAAGCCAGTCGTCACGCCAATCCGCCCGGGGGTCGGCATCCGCAGGGCGTGGCTCGCGCGCGAACAGGGCAGTGATTGCCAGCAAGATCGCTACCAAGGTGACGGTGCCGTGGAAATCGCCGTTGAAGCGGAAGTTCCAGAACTGAAGGAGTTGTGTGGCTTGGGCGGAATTAGTGACGTTGGCAGCCTTCAGCAGATCGGCGGGCGTGGCATACGGATCGAATTGCGCATTGCGCCCCAGTGTGCCCCAGTATGGGGCTTGCGGATCCTGCGTCTTCCAGCCGTGATAACCGGGCGCAAAAAGATCCACGATTTCGCTGGGGGGGTAGCTCCACTGGGTGGCCCACTGCCACTTCTGTTCGCTTGTGTCGCCTTCCTGCGTGCCAGGAACATTGGTGATCAGACCGCTGCCGAGCAGGCTGCGCACGATGGGCAGGGCAATGATCGCGCTCGAGACCATCAGCAAGATGAACCCCATCACCCAGTTGCGGCGCGTGCGATCATCCACTTCAAGCCAACGCCGGCCGGTGCCGAACAGGAAACACGCGGCAATCAGCAGTGCCATCAGCGCGCCACTGTCTATTGCTCCCTGCAATGACAAGCCCAGTGCCACGCCCGTCCAGGCGAAGTCCGACCACCGAGCTGTCTGCAACGCGCGTGTCAGACACAACAGTGCCAGCATGGCAAATGTGGTCATCTCGAACTTGCCGATGTGCCCTGGAAGGATATAGGTCACGTACGAGCCGGCAAACGTTATTACCAGACTGCCGATAAACGCCGCGAAATGACAGAGATCCATCCGGCGCAGCCAGTAGAACGAGATCAATCCCGTTGCAGCGATGTGGAAGACATAGATCAGCCGTGCGAATGATTCCGCCGGCATGAGGCAGAGGAGAAACCACGTTGGCGTGGCGGGATAGGCTTGTGGAGACCCCAGCCAATGGATGCAATCCCAGCCGCTGACTATCCCGCCGGGGAACATCGCCTTCGCTCTCTTCAACATCATCAACGAAGCATCGTTGGACATGAGGAGTTGGTCCGTGAGGAGGCACGGCCAGAAGAAGAGCGCGATCAACGCCAGCAACGCCGCCGGCCAGACCCACGAGGGGAGACCGTCGCTGCGTGATGAAGAACGATTTGATTTCTGCATTGTTTGTGCGTGACGCGACCGTCACCGACGGTCTTCGACAGTCAAGCGGTCCACCTACTTCTTTCCCGCTTCACCGATCATCTGCCAGAATTCAGGCCGTTTCTCCAGCTCGGTTTCCTCGCCGACGCCGAGCTTGGATCGGAACAGGAAATCCTTCAGCGTGTTCCTGCTCAGGATACGGTGCACGACGATGCCTTCCGCCGAGCGCTCGAAATAGATGCGGTAGTCACCTTCGCGCAACCGGTAGAGATGCCTGCCCTCGCGCGCGAAGCGGCCGTATTTGGCGGTGTTGTCGGTGGCGAGGTCCTTGGGTACATCGTCGAACCGGCCCATCAACAACAGTTGCTTTTCCTTTGGCAGTTTCGCCAACTCCGCGGCGCTTGTCGGATTGAAAATGATTTGAAACATGGTCATTACCTTCTTGGCAGCCTAGCAGCCGGCGCGATGGAGTCAAGACGCACGGCGAATGCTGCCGCCCCTCCCGTCTCACTCGGTTTTGAAGTAATTGCGCATCTTCGGCGTTATGGGGCGTCCGAGTCTCTCCAGCGCCTGCAGCATGTCTTCCCAAATGGCACGGCGGTTTTGCATGGTATAGGCGCGCAACACGTAGGCCGGATGGTAGGTCGGCATCAGCGGGGTCTGACGATAGAGCAGCCAGTGACCACGCAGCTTTGTGATGCCTGTGCTGATCTCCGGCATCAGGCCGCGCATGGCACCTGCGCCAAGCGCCACAATGACCTTGGGTTGGATAATGTCGCTCTGCGCGTGCAACCACGGCAAACAAGTCTTCATCTCGTCGCCGGTTGGCTGGCGGTTGCCGCTCTCGCCG
>CAZGGF010000237.1:0-30537 GCA_964524715.1 uncultured Verrucomicrobiota bacterium
ATCAAACCAAAAATTCCGTGGCGACCACCCCGGTCCTGGTCTTGCGGTGTTGCGTTGAGAAGGATCGTTCTTCATTCCAACCGCGGCGTCTTCCGCGCCGGCTCCGTTCCAACCGCGGCAGCATTTTGGGACACTGTGGGCCCCAGACGGAACATGTTCTCGCCAAAGCTGCAGTGGTTAAGATACCTGATCAAGCGACTGGGATTGTATTTCTTCACCGCAAACAACTGGCGCCAGAACTGGAACGATAACGGCGGCACAACCCCCTGTGCCACCACCAATCTCAAGAACCGGCGCAGTGAACAGAGTATACTCGCCCACGTTGCCTTGGTGGTATCCTTTTGGAGTGGCAGCTGTTCGCCCCGGGCCGCAGCCATCGCGCGACGCGTGGGGCGCATCGCCAGACTAGCGCGAAAAGCGCGGGCGAGATAACGGGAAGGTTTGTAGAGATAGTTCCACGCATCGGCGAACTCCTCCATAATCTCAGCTTCAGGCCGGTTCGGGACGTAGTTCAACTGGCCGCCTGTTGTTTGTCCGCTGGTTCGCTCCTTGAGCAGCCGGCCCTCCCGCTCCAAGCGATTCCAGAGCCGGGTGTTCGGCATCACCTGAAGGACGTTGAGCACTGCGAGCGGCACATCCGCAGCCTCGACAAACTCACAGATGCGGCGGCCCGCGCCGGACTGTTCGTTGTCAAAGCCAAGCATGAAACTGGCGATAACGGAGAGTCCGTTCTTGTTGATGATTTTCAACGACTCCATGGGCGGATGGCGGATATTCTGGTGCTTGCGGTTGAGTTCGAGCACTTTCTCATCCGGCGACTCCACGCCAATAAGAACATGGGAGAAGTTGGCCGCCGTCATGAGGTCAATCATCTCCAGATCCCCCCCCAGATCTACGGACACTTGCGTCCAGAAATCAAAGGGGTAGTCATGACTTTCCATCCACGGGACCAGTTGGGCGAGAACAGCACGCGCGTGGGCCTTATGACCAATGAAATTGTCGTCGCTGACAAAGACGAAACCGCGCCATCCGGTCTGATAGATTGCCTCCAATTCCTGGATGACTTGATCGGCAGTCTTGCATCGCATCTGGCGGCCAAAGAGACTGATGACGTCGCAGAACTCGCAGTCGTACGGACAACCGCGCGCGGTCTGAATGGCCATGGCAACGTAGTCGCCAGCGCGCAGCAGGTCGAAACGCGGCACGGGTGATGCCGTTATCGGGGGTTTTTCGGAGGACTCGAACACCCGTCGCGTGTTTCCGGTTTTCAGAGCCTCCAGAAACTCGGGCACGAGGTTCTCGCCTTCGCCACGAATGATATAATCCGCCCCGGCTTCGAGGACCGGTTCCGGAACCGCCGTGGCATAAGGTCCGCCAACCACCACGGTCTTGCCTCTGGCCTTGGCCTCCCGCACAAGACTCAAGAGGCCGTCCTTTTGGACAACCATCCCCGTGATGATGACCATCTCCGTCCAGTTCCAGTCAGCGTCCGTAATCGGCTGGACATTGAGGTCCACAATACGCAGGTTCCATTGGCGCGGCAGCAGCGCGGCCACGGTAGCAAGTCCCAGCGGTACCGCGGTCGCCTTCACCTCCATGACCGTACGCGTACTCGGAAGACTCCAGAACGAGAGCGGGAACGCAGGATTTACAAGCAAGACGTTCATGATTCATGACTCCTGCCTTGAATCGCATAGTAACGTCGCAAGAACCAGTCCAACCATTGCGTTGGCACAAATCGCGCCATCCATGGACCGAGCTTTGCCTGAAAGAAGCTGCCGACCTTGATCACCGGCGGCGGGTTCGGAGATTTGATCGCGCGCCAGATTGACTCGGCCACGCGCTGCGGTGGCGGCGCGGCGGCCATATTCCTACGCTGGACTTCCCATACCGCGTCCTGACTCGCGCTGTCTTCGGCAGGCGCGACGCGTTTCGTGGCTGCGTGAAACGCCGTGTTGATGTCAGCGGGCTGCACGTCCACGACACGAACCGACGAATTGGCAAGTTCAAGCCGCAAGCACTGACTGTACGTGCTAAGCGCGGCCTTGGCAGCACAATAGGCGGCCATGTAAGGAATGGGAAACGAACCGGCGAGCGAACTGACGTTAATGATGATGCCGTGCCGGCGTTGACGCATCGCCGGCAGGATGAGGCGCACCAAATCGAGCGGACCGGAGAGGAGCAGTTGAAACTGCTCGCGCGTCAATCCGGCAGATACCGACGCGATCGGTCCGAAGATGGCGGCACCAGCGTTATTGATGAGCACGTCGAACCCGCCCGATTCGCGCTGCGCCTGCGCGAAACCTTCATGAATGGAAGCCTCGTCCAGCAAATCCATCTGCACGGGATGAAAACGCGGGAACTGTGGCAGTCGCCCCGGTTCGCGCGACGTGCCCCAGACCTCGCAGCCGCGCGAAACGAGCAATCGCGCAATTTCCAATCCGATGCCCGAACTCGCGCCGGTCAGCAACACGGTTTGCAAACGTTCACTCTCCATGTTCCCAACGCCGGAAGGCAAGGCAGACGTTGGAGCCACCGAAGCCGCAGGAATTGCTCAAAGCTATCCGCGGCGCGTCGGCGATGGGACGCGTCACGATCGGCAGCCCTTTGCATTCGGGATCCAACTCGGTGATGTGCGCAGAGACGGGTGTGAACCGCTCCTGTAAAGCGAGGCAGCAAAAAGCAGCCTCCATCGCACCGGCCAACGACAAGCCGTGGCCGGTGAGACTCTTGGTGCTGCTGATGAACGGGACTTTGCCGCCGACAAACACCTGCCGGATGGCACGGCATTCGCTGATGTCGCCAACCGGCGTGGCGGTAGCATGCGCGTTGATGTAGTCCACCGTGTCCGGCTGGAGGCACGCGTCTTGCAGCGCCTCTTTCATGGCCCGCGCCAACCCGTCGCCGTTCGGATCCGGCGCAATGACGTTGAAACCGTCGGAGGTCTGCCCCCAACCAAGCATTTCAGCACAGAGGTTCGCGCCGCGGCGCCGGGCATGTTCCAGTTCCTCGACCACGAGCACGCTCGCGCCGCCGGTGCCGACAAAACCATCGCGTTTAACGTCGAACGCACAGGGCGATTTCTCCGGGTCGGTTTGCACACTGAGCGCGCGAATGCTGGCGAACGGGAGGATGCTAAACTTGTTGCAGTCCTCGGCCCCAACAACAAAGACGATGTCCTGTCGCCCCAGCCGGATCGAGTCCATCGCGAGCCCCAGCGCGTGCGCCGACGAGGAACAGGCGCTGGAGCAACCGAGCGAGCCGCCCTTGAGTTTGAAGCAGGAGACAAGGTTGATGTAAAGCGAGCCAGGGATGCTGTTGACGATAGCCATCGGCTGGCAACGGCTCACGCCGCGCGTGACCATGGTGTGGAGATTTTCATAGGCCATCCACATCGAGCCGGCCGAGGCGCACATCAGGCCGGCGCGTGGGTTGGCAACCAAGTCGGGTGTGAGTTGTGCCTCGCGAATGGCCTGCTGCATCGCGCAGTAGGCGTAGAGCGCGTTGGGCGTCATCGGTCGCAGTTGCTCGCGACTGAGCGTGTATTCAGCGGGATACGTCCAATCTTCAAACATCGCCGTCGGAAAACCAAATCCCCTGACAGTGCCAGCCAGCTTCACCGGCACGCTGGGGTCGGCAAATTCCGAGAATAACTCCACACCCGTGCGGCATTCCGCGAGGCTGCGCAGAACCTGTTCGCGGCTGTTGCCAATGCTTGTGATGAATCCCAACCCTGTAACGACAACGCGTCTCATGGGCGGCATAAACGGCTCGTCCTCAGACAGTTTTGACGGATGGCGAAGCGATTATCGCCAGATCCTCTGGATTCAACTGCTCGCCAAAAGCCAGTACCAGTCGATCAATCGCGGCGATTCGGTCGCCATTGGAACTGGCTGAGCAACTGAAGATGGCCACGGGGTCACGCAGTTTGACCAGTTTGCATTCGAGTGTCAGTTGCTGGCCTGGCCGAGCCTTGCCATAAACGCGCGCCCCATCAAGTGAGGCAAAGAAGACGTGATTAGCCTTGATCTCCTTGGCTAGCAATTTGGGGGCCTTTTCGAGCACCCACAAACAGGCCGCCTGCCCCAGCGCCTCGAACAGCACCGAGGCCGGGAAGATCGGCTCATCCTTGAAATGTCCCGCCAGAAAAAACTCGTCGCCCTTGATCCGATACTCCGCCTTGACCGTCTCTTCGCCCAATTCGGCACAGTCCAGAAAAAGGAATGGCGGCTGCTGGGGCAACACGAGTGCGAGGAGTTCGCGAGCATATTGTTTTGCAGGAACAACGGATACCACCCCGGCGATTTTGTTCTGAAGAAACTGGTTGAGCCTTCCCAAGGTACGGATTTCCTTCAACTCCTCATTGTTGATCTGTATCTTGAGCGTTTCCTCAATGGTAAGCACGATCTCCAGCAAGGTCAGCGAATCCAGTCCCAAGTCCTGAATCAGGGATGTGTCGTCGCTTGCATTCTCCAATCGCAAACGCACGTTCGCCGGCTGATAGCGCCGAATGACTCCATAGACCACCGTGCGAAGATCCGCCGGGTCCCCACGCTCACGAAAACGAATTGCCGCCTCGATGGTCTCCGGGCTGCAACGTTTCAACGTTTCCCTAAGGTCGGTAATGTCTTTTTCTGTTAGAATGCTAGTCATTGCGAGCGCCCACTCAAGAAAATCGCCTGTCTTGGCCACCTTCCTAATATATCTCACCCAACAAGAAACCTCGCAAGAAATCAACTGCTTTCTTTCGTGGAGCGCGTTAGGCTGGCAAATAATACTCAGAACAACGCGATGACGGACTCCGAAAAACCAATCACGATCGCAGTCCTGCTTCAGGACTTGGAGTTCGGCGGCACCCAGCAGTATGCGATCCGCCTGCTGAGGCACTTGGATCGCACGCGTTTCATGCCGGAACTGTGGGTCCTGCGGGGCGGCGATGACATGGCTTCCCTGGCTGCCGAAGCAGGAATCAAGGTCGTCTGGCTTTCCAAATCCAAAAGAGTCACTCCCCTCGCTATTGCTTCCCTGGCATGGCGGCTGCTGCGCCGACGGCCACAGATTCTTTACACCCTCACCGTCGTGCCCAACATATGGGGCAGGATTCTGGGCGCACTGGCACGCGTGCCGGCTGTGGTTTCCGGCTATCGCAGTCTGCTACCCCGCCAGCATGAACGGCTCCTGTGGCGCCTGTCAGACAAGATCATTTGTAACGCAGAGGCGTTGAAGGAGATCATGGTCAGCCGGTTCGCAGTGGCTCCATCCCGCATCGCAGTCATCCCCAACGCCGTGGACGCCGATCGGTTTCAATCCGATCCTGTCAATCGAAGTCCGCACCCCACCGTCGTCTTCGTAGGACGGTTGGTTGCGGAAAAGGATCCCATGAACCTGCTGGAAGCTCTCCGGCTGGTGGCGGTGCGGCTTCCGCAGGCGCAATTTGAAGTTGTCGGTGACGGGCCGTTCAAACCAGAAATGGAATCGTTCATTCAGTCCAATTCACTGGAGTCGAATATCAAGCTGTTGCCGGCAACCGCGGACGTCCGGCCGGCGCTGAGCCGGGCATGGGTGTTCGTGTTGCCGTCCGCCTCCGAGGCATCGCCTAATGCCATCATCGAGGCAATGGCCATGGGCTTGCCCGTCGTCGCTACACGTGTAGGCGGGATTCCTGAATTGGTGATGGACGGGGTCACAGGCTTGCTGGTGGAGCCGCGCCATCCCGCAAGCCTCGCCGAAGCCATCATCACTTTGCTTACAGACCAGACGCGGTGTCGCTCGATGGGAGAAAAAGGCCGTCTGAGAATCCTCGATCATCACAGCATTCAATCCATGGTCCACCAGACTGAGCAGACGTTGTTGGAGACGTTCCATCGGCGAAACCCTTAAGCGGGAAACGGGTATTGAACGGCAAATCAGGTCGAGAGAAGGTTTAAAGCGGCCGTCAAGAGCTTATCCCGCATCCCCGCCATCGGCCCATCCTGGCAATGTTTGCAGGGAGGCGACTTGGGCATGAACGTCGAAAGGTCTCGCCTCCACTGCACAAAAAGGGGGCCGGCAAAGATATCGAAGACGGTTGCGTTCGATGCATTGCCCAGCACATAAGGTGCGTGCTGGGAATAGTCGCTGCGGAGATTGCAGCAGGGCATGACATTGCCGTTGAAGTCCATGGTGAAATTCCTGAACACGAACAAGCACGGGTCCCTGCGCACAAAACTGGAAGGCGACAACCACGCGACGCTCATGCCCCGGTCGAAACCTTGTCTGCCCGGGCCAAAATCGTGACAGCGAGCATCCATCCTCATGCCGGACAGGTTCTTTGTGAAATCAACAAAGACACGGGTGCGTGTCTTTCGACGTATCTGAAATCCGATTCCGATCCGCTTTGAGAACTTCCCGATCTGTTCCAGAGCGGTCTGCTGCGACCAAGCCACACCTTCGGGCAGGTAAATGCTGACCGCCAGATGGTTTAACCCCAGGGATTGCAGCCGCTGGAGCCTGTCGTGGCTGAGGTAATCCCCATTGGTAATGATCTTCAGACAGGCGCGAGGCAATGTCCGCCGTGCTTCAGTGATGTAATCGAAGATCTCTTCCCGTGCCAGCGGCTCCGAATATCGCGAATAAGCGATCATGCCAGAGTAGTCAATCTCCGCGAGTTCGTTGAGAACCTTGCGATGAAGAGCGCGGTCGAAAACCTCCCGGTTGTTTTTCCGGTCCAGTGTGTTGTTGGGACAGAACACGCAGGTCCGGTTGCAGTAAGCGTGCGGTTCAAATTCAACGTAATTAACCAGCGACTTGAACAATTGAACCCTGGCCCCTGCATCCAAGTCGCTCCTGAACACACCCGGTTCCACCAGACACCGCGCCAAAGAACCGTCTGAGGTCAACAGTCTGGCAAGAGTCCTGAACAGGAATTGTGTCATATGCTCACAAGCGCGTTTGCCAGAAACGCAGAAACCTCGCGTGGATCGATTCGTCTGACACACAAGGCGTTCCCGTGAATACATCGCCAACCGCAACCGAAACAATCCATTTCATGTGTGAACCAACGCTGGCGGTCGGAATTCCGCCATGGGCCAAACACACCCGGCTGCGCACCTGTTGCCAAAACAGCAACGGGAAGGTCCAGCGCCGTGGCCAAGTGAGCCGTGAACGTGTCGGCACTCAACACCGCCGCACATTGTGCCAAACCCTCTTCCAGTTGCTCCAGGTTCCAGTTGCACTGAACGCGAATACTGTCCGGTTTCAAAATCCTGTCCAAACAGGCGCGAAGACGCTCCAATGCGCCGCCCTGGGCGGCGTCGCCAATCAACCACACGTCGAAATGCCGGGCATCGGCCAGATGACCGCAGATTCGCTCCAGCAACTCGTCCGGCAGCGACTTCAACCGCGCAGACGCGCCAGGCACAATGCCCAACACGGGGACGGGCCTGAAGGGCTGGCGAGAACCGCGCTGCAAACGCGGACGCAATTCCGACCCGTTGACGGGACTGCGGTCGCAGGCATTCAGGACTGCGGCATGAGCCTCCAGTTCCAGACAAGTCGCCCCATCCGGTGACACTTGACTCGGATACGGCGCATGCACGTCAAAGTAACGGCGTTCTGCACGCCGCACCCCGAAAGCCGTCCAAGGATGCTCCACCAAACCGATTCTCTTGTCTGCGCGGATCGCAGTCCACGCAGACCAGAGCGCGGGCTTGCGATGATGGGTCAGACATACTGCCCTCTCGAAATGGAGCCGGCCAATGGCCTCGGCTTGCCGTCGGGCCTCAATCCAGTTCCAGTCGCTGCATGAGAACTTCAGTGCGACCTCGATCTTCTCCACCTCTGGAAAGAACCGGTCTGCAATCGCCCGGCAGGCGGGTGAAACGATGAGTGTGCAGTTTGCCACGCCTTGCGATTCGACCAGACGTTGGATTGCCGGTTGTGCGAGAAGGAAATCACCAAGCCGCTCCGCCTTGAAAATCGCAAGCGGTTTGCGCGCCCCCCCACTGCATAAGGTCGGGCGACTCGCGAAGAACTTGTACCGCACCCAGTCAAGCGGTTCAGCCTTTGGACGTATCTTCATTGGGAACAGAAGAACCACAGCCATTGTGCCGCCGTGCGGACGGTGGAATATCGTTTTGCGACCAACGCGTGGCCATTGCGGGCAATCTCATCGAGACGCGCGGGCTCGTGCCAGAGTTGCCGCAGCGCTGCCAGCCATTGCTCATTGGTCTGCGCGACTGGCGCGCCGCAGGCTCTGCAAAACTCCACCACGTCCGCCACACGCGCATCGCCAATCGCAGGACAACCCGCCGCGAAAAGCCGGCGCACACGACCGGCATTCTTCAGGTAGGAGTCGGCAAGTGTCGAACGGGCCGGCGCAACACTTAGACGGGCTTGTGCAGCCATGGTTACAAGGGCTTCCGGCGACCACGCTACACGGCGCACCGAAAGACGATCCCATTGTTCCGTCTGCGCCACGCGGCCGGTTAACACAACCAACTCCACGGTCGTCTCTCGGGCAAACGCCTCCAACGCCGGGCGTACTGTCCGAAGCCCATCCACACTCTTGTTGGTCCCATGCCACAATAACAATGGCCGTCTGGTCGATGGCGGAGCTTCAGCCAGTGTGCGTTGACCATGTCCGATCCATTCCGGAGATTCCGTTTCATCCATGAACCACGCACGAGGATGAACCGAGCCGAGTAACGAAGCCAGCGTCTGTGAAGTCAGCGACACGACATGTCCGAACCGCTGCAAACACCCCCACACGCGGTCAGCATCGTCAGGAATCAGGAGCACTGTGCGCTCGACAGGATGAAAATGAGCTGGAGGAACGCCCTTGAGACACAAGAGCCAGTCTACGGGCGTTTCAGGCAGGCGGTCGCCAGAAGTGATCTGCCATGGCAACTCAAGCGCCGCAGCCTGCTCGCGCAAAAACGGTAATACACGATCCACATGGATCAGCGTGCTATACCATGCGTGAGGGGTCCAAAAATGGATGCGCAACGGTCGACGGTTCAAAACTCCAGGTATCTCCGCGGGTATCGGCACAAATCGGCCCTGGAGATGGCCTGCGTGGTGCGCTGCCAAGTCCAGATGGAACCGAACCTTCCCAGGAAGGAGTTTCTCAAACCATGACCATGATGACATGCTGGCCGCGCATGATAGGTGAAGCCAGAGGCCTTTCAACCCCAATTCGGCAAGTCGACAAAGGAATAACGGACATGTTCGTGTGACACTGGAACCTCCTGACAACCGAAGCTGGCGGGCTGCAAAATGTCACAACACGTGGGCTGTCTTACTGGAAAGCTCACGCAGGAGCAAATGTTCGACTACAACAACGGGCGCAAGCCGGAAGCAAGTTCTCCGCAATGAGCATCCTGAAATTCTGCATTGTTGGGCCGTTCCAGATGGCATCAATGGACTGTTCACGAATGTTGCCGGCCACCACATGCAGACACGGGGTAACTGTACCGTCCGGCATGATCCGAAGGGTGTTCCATAGCGTGTCGCATCGGCCACCGAACGGATAATTCAGGTCGCGGTAATACGGTTGAATCATCGCCGTCGACAGGTTCGGAAGGAATGACAACTTGATGAAACCATTGGCCTGACGCTTGGCCTCTTCGATCGCGCTGATGAGCAGCGGAATGTGTTCATCCATGATGCCACTCTCATAAAACTCCCCGGAAGGAATGGACGGAGCCTGCAGTTGGATGTCCCGGCTCGCCGCAAATTCGGCACTGAAGAGGCGATTGTGTCTCGCCACACAGTCAGGCGAGCTGAAGATCGTGTGCTGGAACTGGAGGAAATCCGCGTTCAAATCCACGGCCAGTGGGACCATGTCAGTAATCGCAGCCAGACTGGTTTGAGAAATCACAAAGTTCAATCCCACGATGGGCATCGTTCGCCTCCTTGCGCGGCGCGCCGCCACCAGTGCGCGGATGCCCGCCACCGTCCGATCAAACAGTCCGCTTTGCCCTCGAACACGATCATGGACTGCCGCAGTCCCATCCAAGGAGACGGTGACCATTTCCACGCCGTTCTCCACGAGCAACGCCGCGTGACGTGCCAGCAAGACCCCGTTGGTGGCCAGATGCAGGAACAATCGGCGTCGCTTGGCGGCTCGAACAAACTCTTCAAATCCCGCGTGTAACATCGGTTCACCGCCGGTGACGTAAAGCGCAGGCTGAAAGCCGGCAATCGCATCCAGTAGTCTGATCCAATCCGCAACTGGTAACTCCTGCCGCGGGTCGTACCAACTCAACGTGCTGTCACCGGCGCGGTCGTGCCTCTGTTGAATGCACATTTCGCAACGAAGATTGCAGCGCCGCGTGAGGTTGATACCGACGCTGATGGGCGGCCCAACTTTTCGCAGCCGCTTGCGGCGCTCTTGGGTAATGCATAGCCGGCGGCGATACTCGGCGCGAGCCAGCGGCACAATTTGCCGGGGATTGCTGGCGAGCGAACGAACAAACCGCCAGAATAATGATCCGTCTGCCGCACGTTTTGCGGCACACTTTGATCTCAAATCGCACGGTGTATTATGCAAGCGGCACCGTTCTTCGGACTGTGTTGGACGGGCATTGACTGCGACTCTTCGCCGCGACAATTATATGGGACCTCTGGCTGCCGTTAACAAGCAAGTTGTTCTCTCTTCTCCGAGAGGCTTCCACCTCAATTCCGATGTTTCAGTGAGCAAAGGCTGACGGTGTGTGCCATGGAAAACAGTGGCCTGGCAACTTCTGTGTAAAAACCGAATGACATTCAGTAAACACCTTTGAGGGACCCGTAAGGAGTTTTCTGGAGGAAGGGGCATACCAAAGCTGTGCAAGAAATATTGAAATGACTGCGGTTTCGGTTCATGCCATCATGTGAGTCACGGAAGCGTGAATAACATGGCCATCATGAGAAAGAACGTTTTGCTTGTTGCACCCGTTTTTCCTCGTTCGTTCTGGAGTCTCAGCGAAACGACCCGTCTCGCTGGGATGAAAACCGTGCTGCCTCCGCTGGGACTTATCACGGTTGCCGCCTTACTCCCACAAACTTGGGCGTTTCGCTTGGCAGATCTCAATGCCCGGCCGATGACAGAAGCTGACTGGGATTGGGCGGAGATGGTCATGATTTCCGGCATGCTGATCCAGCGAGACGGGATGCTGGCATTGATCAAGGAAGCCAAGAGTCGCGGGAAGATGGTTGTCGCGGGAGGACCTTACCCAACGACGCTTCCAGATGAAGTCCAATCCGCTGGCTGCGATTTCGTCATCAGAGGCGAAGGAGAAAACACCATCCCTCTTTTCCTCACGGCTCTTATGCAGGGGCAAACCAAGGGCGTGTTCGAGTGCGCGGAAAAGCCACTGATGAGCGAGTCGCCCGTACCGCGATTTGACCTGCTCGACCCGGCAGTTTATAGCACCATGTCAGTTCAGACGTCGAGGGGCTGCCCTTTCAACTGCGAGTTCTGTGACGTCATCAACCTGTATGGCCGCAAGCCCCGGTACAAAAACCCGGAACAAATCATTCGTGAATTGGAGGCCATCTACCAACTGGGATGGCGGAGAGAAGTATTTATCGCTGACGACAATTTCATCGGCAACAAGGAACACGCCCGCGCCATCTTGAACGAACTAATTCCATGGTCAAAACGCAGACACGAACCGTTCAGCTACATCACCCAAACCTCCGTCAATCTCGGACAGGATAAGGACATGATTGACCTGATGACCGAAGCCAATTTCGGCCAAGTATTCGTAGGTGTGGAGTCACCGGATGAAAGCGTCCTGGCCAGAACCAGCAAACAGGTGAACATTGCCAATCCCTTGCTCGAATCACTGAGCAATATCAATCGAAACGGCCTGACAGTCATCGCCAGTTTCATCATCGGGTTCGACGGGGAAAAAAAAGGAGTTGGTAAACGCATCGAGGCTCTCGTCGAGGCTGCCAGCATCCCCGTGGTCATGATCAACTTCCTGCAGGCATGTCCGAACACGCAGTTGGAAATTCGTCTCAAGAAGGAAGGCCGGTTGCGTTGTGTTCCGGAGGGCGTGTTTGAAGCGAGAATGAATTTCATCCCGTCCCGGCCTGAGGCCGAAATCATAGCCGAGTATCTTGAACTGTGGGATCACCTCTACGACCCGCTGCGTTTTTACGAACGCGTCCACCGCTATGTTATGGAGATGCGACCGACGCGCCGTGCCCTTGGCATCAAGCAGAGGGAGTTCCCTGCCTCAACAACTCCAGTCCAACTCGTGGCTCCGCGATACCATAAAAACACACTGGCGGCATTCTTGCACATTCTGTGGCGACGCGCCATTCGTGCGCCGTATCGATTTCGTTTCTTTAAACTGGCATTGGACGTTTGCATACGCAACCCCAGCCGCATTAGACGGTTCTTCATCCTCTGTGGCGCTGTGGAGAACATTTTCCCGTTGCTGGAGATCATCCACAGAAAGGCCAGACTCCCAAACAATCCGGGACAAACAAACTCGTGAGACTTGCAGTAACCATTGATGTCGAAGAAGAGGGGTTGTTCAGTGGCAGATATGACATTCGCGATGTCTTCGTGAATAACGTCGCAGAACTGTCGCGGCTGGATCCGATCTTTCGCGAATGGAATATCACACCAACTCTCCTGCTCACCCATTCAGTGGCCAGCCATGAACCCCATCGCGATCTTCTGCTGAAACTGAAACAACGATGGAATGCGGAGATCGGCGCACACCTCCATTCGTGGAATACGCCGCCACTTCAAGACTTGCATCATCCCGAACCCGTGCCGTCGGAACAGATACCACGCGATCTTCTCGAAGCGAAACTGCACGCCCTGCTCCAGTCTATCCGGCAGATGGGAATCACACCGACGTCGTTCAGGATGGGAAGGTTTAACATCGGTCCCAGAATGTTCTCGCTTCTGGAAGGCGCGGGGATCCTCGTGGATAGCAGTGTTGCACCCATGCGACGATACCAAAGCGGCTCTGATAGATTGGCCGCTCCGGCGGATCCATATTTTCCTGACAGCATGGAACCGTGCCAGCCCGGCCAATCGAACACTCTGGAAGTGCCGATCACGATCCTGCCGATCTTTCCAAGACTCGGTTTTCTTCTGGAACGGTTGCCGGCCCGGAAAAGATGGTCATCGCGGTTCATCATGAGAAACGGATCAATATCCGTGCAGCCGATGTGGAATGGCCTCAAACAACTCAAGGCTGCGACCTGGTTGCATCAGCATCGTCGCGGTCGGGTCCTGACGCTTTACTTCCATTCATCCGAGCTTATGCCCGGCGGTTGTCCTCAACATCAGACATCGCAGGACGTGGACCGTTTTCTCACAAGGCTGCGCGACTTCTTTGCATGGCTCCATCGCGAGATGCAGGTCGAATCGCGGACGCTGTCACAACTCGGCAACGAATTTCGCAAGGCAGCCCAATCCTCCGCAAATGCAAGCTAAGCCATGAGACTCCCCCGCACAGCTTACATCTTGCTCTGGTTTCCAAAACCGTCAGAGACCTTCATTTTCCGGGAAGTGATGAATCTTCGGAAGGCCGGTCTTCCGCTGAGAGTCTTCACGCTGTACGCTGAGTGGACCCGCGGGCTGAGCGAGGAAATGCGTGGTGTTTCCGCTGATGTAGATCGGCTCGGGATTCGCTATCTTGGCCAGGCGCTGCCCGATCTGCTCTATTGGTGGAAACGCGACCGGAAACGAGTCGTGAAATTATTGCGCACCATGCTTTGGCGGCGCTGGCGTGGACTTGAGAAAACCGGCGAGAGCCTGTGGGCCTCTCTGTGCGCTTTCCGTCTGGCCCGTCGGTTTGAAGAAGAACAGATCGAACACATCCATGCACCATGGGCCTGCGGACCTGCCACAGCCGCCTGGGTTGCCTCGTGGTTGACCGGGATTCCGTTCAGTTTCACCTGCCGGGCGTGGGACATCTACCCCCCCGACAGTGTGCTTCGCGACAAGCTTCACGACGCAGCCTTCGTTCGCAGCGAGACCCAAGCCAACATTCGGCATCTTGTGGCCGTCTGCGAAGCAGACACCACAAAGATGCATTTGACCTACAACGGCGTCCCGCTAACCAAGCACGCGGAAGCTCCCGTCACCATGACCTCCCCTTATCAACTTCTGGCCGTGGGCCGGTTCGTCGACAAGAAGGGCTATGAGTTTCTTCTGCGCGCCTGCAAACAGCTCGCGGATGATGGCATGGATTTTCACCTTACTCTGGCCGGCGACGGCCCGCGCGCGTCTCGTCTCAAACGACTGGCACACGACCTCGGTCTGGACGGGAAAGTGTCGTTTCCTGGTTTCGTCTCACATGATGGCATCTCTGACATATTCCGCGCGGCAGACATCTTCATCATGCCCAGCGTCGTACGTCCTTCCGGTGACCGCGACGGCATCCCAACCGTAATTATGGAATCACTGATACACCGTGTGCCGGTCATCGCCACCAACGTCTCAGGCATTCCAGAGCTGATCGAAGATGGCATCACAGGTCTCCTCATTCGCGAAAAGGACTCTACCGCCATCGCGCGTGCCGTGGTGAAATTGACCCGCAACAGAGCCTCGGCGCTGGCGATGGCAGAACGCGGCCGCGCCAAGGTGCGTGACCTCTTCGACCCGGAACGCAACCACAAGAAAGTGCTGGAGCTATACCAGACACTTGTGGCCAGATGAAATTGCAACATGGAACAAGCGTCCCAGACTTTGCGCACTTTGCCCGGTGATGAAACGCGCCAGATTCTCTGGCGCTTCGCGGACCGGTTCGACCTCCAATTGCTGGTCCAATCCGCCCGCGCCGTCGCGCGAGGTCCCGTCGCGCGGTTGGTGGCTGATGGCGGCCGCAACTCGCACGAGTGGACCACCCGCAAATCACAATTGTTGTCCGTTTTCGACGAAACCGGACTGACTGCCGCATTTCTCGATCCCGAACAGGGCGGCTTCATTGCAGGGCCGAAGAACCTGGCGCTCGCACTCGCGGCGTTTGAGCTGGCATGGGTGGACGGCGGGGCGGCTACCTGCTGCATGGCCGGCCATCTGGCACTCGCGCCCATCTACGCGCGCGGCACACCGGAGCAGCGCGCGAATTGGCTCGGACGCGCATGCCCACCGCGCCCCGGCGAGCAACGCAAACCATTTCGCGGCGCGTTTGTGCTCACCGAGCCGCTGCCTTTCGTCGGTGTCGAGACCACCGTGCTCAGCGGCAAAGCTCGTGTTGCGGAATGGCAAGACGGCTGTGAGCCGCTCCTTCAGGTGGAGAAGCGTGGCCGTTTCATCACCAACATGGAGTTCGCCAACTTTGTCACCGCCGCAGTGGACTCCGCCGACCTGCGATTGAAGGGCAGTTGCATGATCCTCCTGGAAGACACCGACCCGGGTGTTTTTGATCACGGCACGCCGGCACGGAAGCTCGTTCACCAGTTGTCCTCGACGAGCGATCCGGTCTTCAGTCTTTGCGTGCCTGCCAGCCGGATCATTGGTGGCTACAAGATCAAAGATGGCGCCATCGTCCCGCGTTACAGCCACAGTGAGATCATCGAAGCCGTCTTCCGCCGCACGCGCATTACCGTCGGTTTGATGTCCGCCGCGAAACTGCTCTCTTCCATTGAGCCGATCATCCGCTATCAACGCAGCCGGTTTCGCGGTGCGGCGGCTGAAGCCGGTTCACCCCGCTACGAACTTGGCCTGCAATCGAAGGAAGATGCCCTCCATCGTCTGGTGGATGTCTGGGCTGCTGGCGAAGCCGCCGCGTCGCTGGGCTTTGCCGCCGCGCGTTTGTTTGACGAACTCGATCCGCTGGAATCGCGCAAGAACGAAGCGTTCGCCGCGCAGGGCATCGAAGATCCGCGCATGCAATTCCGGGCGATGATGAAAGTGGAAAAAGATGCAATTGAGTTTCTCGAACTCAACGCCCTGCCCGAAGCCAAACGCGATGGTGCAAGACATTCTGCGCTGGCGGGCAACGTGCTTGTGCAGTTCGCCTGGCGTGAAATGCTCGCTGCAGTCCTTTGCCCCGCCTGCAAACTCTGGAACACCGGCCATGGCGCGACCATGATGCGCGAGGCCGTGAGTCTCATGGGTGGCTACGGTATTACGGAAGATTGCCCCGGCTTCCTCGGAAACAAGTGGATCGACACACAACTGGAGGCAACCTATGAGGGGCCTGAAGCAGTTCAACGCCGCCAGTTGTCATTGACGATGGCCACCAAAATCTTCGCGGCCCGGTTGCGGCTTTGGATCGTAGAGTTGCGCCGCATCGCCTCGGAGCGTCCCGACACCGGCGCGTCAGTGCTGGCCACAGCGATGCAATTGTGGCAGTGGACTCTCGACCATCTGCGCGATACCAACGACCCCGCCGGCGCACCCCTCTATCACAACGCGCGGCAGGGTGTGAGTTTTTCGCTGGCCGACGCGTTGTGCTGGCTGCTGGCGGCGCATTGTCAGATTCTCGATGTGCTCGAACTTGGGGTCAAAGGCCCCGCTAACCCGGTGGTTGCGGAAGGGCTACCCGGGCAAATGAGTTTCCTGACCGATCTTTGTCATGTGCAATCCGCGCGAGCCGCGAGCGAGACCGGCCGAATTTGTGCCGAACTGGTTCACGGCTATGCGGATCCATCTGCCTCGCAAGATGGACTGAAGGAGTTCGTCCGGCTACGCGTTCAATTGGACGGGTGCCTCACGGGAGCGCGGTTGGCGAAGGATCGCGCCGCCACAGCGCTCACGAATGTGATGATTCCAGAAACGCTCGACTATCCAGTTTGAACATAAACAAGCGCGATCTGAAAATCTGAAAAGCTTAGAATACCACGGATTTGTTGCGAATCTGGGCAGGGGTGGATGCCTCCGCTGGCGCGGGCGGATTGCCGGTGGCTTGTATCTGCTGCAACGCCTGTAGTTGCTGCTTCCGATATTCCAACCGCTCCGGGTCGGTTTCTCGCGCCATCAATTCCTGGACATGCTGGATCGCTCCCGTCACGCCACCGTGCCGGTCCACGTAGCTCTGCATGTCCAGATTCCTGCCATTCGGAAATGCCACCACCCAACGGCCATTCTCGTCCCGCATCGCTGTCGCCTTCTCAACCTTCCCCCTTTTCACCGCGACTGCCTGTTTCTGTGCGGCTGTCTGCGACGCCGGCGGCGGTGCCATTGTCGTCTCCTGTTGGATGATGGCCGTCTCCTTGCCCTTGCCCAGCACGACTTGGCGTTCATCGTACTTCACGTCCAGTACGATAATACCGCCCGGCAGATGGTCTCCCTCCTTCACAAACCGAGCCATCGTCCCTGATCGTTCCAGGCTCGCTTCCTCCTGCTTGCCCTGTCGGATGAACGCCGTCACGCGCCACTCGGCAGCAAAAGCAGGCTGGCTGGCCTCAGGCTGCGGCGGAGGCGGCGGTTGGGCGAACGCCGTCGCTGCCACCAAGCCAATGATAAACGTCCACGCCTTCACCATATCAAAGCCTTCGTCAAATCCCCGGTGGTCGTTCAAACCAGCCACGGGGTTCCACATACATATTATGCAACCTCAGAAGCATTAGTTCAAAAGCTAAATATCCCTGTCATCGCGCCCAAATCCACCACGCAAGGCCCCGCCTGCCCAACTCATCGTCCTTTGTTCGGCAGTTGGCCCGCCGCTTCCAGTCGTATCCAAAGCACCCCCGCTGGCGTGTCGTTGATCTTCGTCAGCGTCTTGACGCCGCGCAGATTGGCTGCATCGCGTTCGGCAACGAAATCGCACCGCACCTCCTTTAACGGCATCGCTCGCAACGGCGAGAGGTCTGTGACTTTCGTGTTGTTGCACCACAGCACCGTCATGGGCATTCCCTCCAACGACGATAGACTGCTTATAGCCGTGTCGTTGCAGCTCAGGAGAGTGAGCTTCATGCCCGCCAGAGGTGACAGGTCGTCCACTTGCGAGCCACCACAAGTCAGCGCGACAAGCGGCATGCCTTTCAATGGCGACAAATCGCGAATCGGATTGTTGTGGCAATACAGCCCTATCAACTGCATCCCCTGCAATTCTGACAGGTTCGACAACGTCCCCTTCTCAGTCGCCAACCATGGGGAAAGAGTAAGGTTCTTAAGCCACTTCATCGCCCGGATCGGCCATAGCTTCGTCACGCCGACCGTCGAGAAAGCCAGGTCTGTGACCACATTGCGTTGGACTCTGTGCGTTTCCCGTCCGTCGAATTTAGGATTCAACTCTTTCAACTTCGCCATTACCACGGCCACCTGCCGTTCGGGCGGCAACATACTGGTGCTGGTGATAAAAGCCTCCGCTGCGCGTTCGACCTCCTTGGCCGCTTCCGCAGCGCGCTTGGTCACTGTCATGTTGGCGACTTGCACGAATTCCGCCACCGACACGCCGTTGATCTTCTGAAGCATCTGTTTCTCCACCAACAACCGCACCGACTCCTTGTTGGCCGCTACCGACAAATCGCAGCGCAACTCTTTCAACGGCATGCTCTTTAATGGTGACAGGTCACTCACGCCCGTGTCCCGAACATCCAGTTCCGTTAGCATCATCCCCTGCAACGGAGACAAGTCGCTTAATGTCCGCTTCTGCGGCGTACCACGGCAGGAAAGCTTGCGCAGGTCGGTCAATACACGCAGAGGCGAAATATCCTTGACCCCCGCCGAAGAAAAAGAGAGCTCCGTGAGCATGCCACCCTCAAACCGATGCATCTCTCTGCCATCAAACTCTGGGTTCAGTTCCTTCAACTTCGCCATCACCTCCCGCAACTGCACCAAAGGTGACACACCCGCCGCAGGCAGCATCGGAACCGCCATCCAAACGGCGGAAACGACCTGTGTACTCGCGACAAGCACCAGAACCAGGATTATTGACAATGTTCTCTTCACGATGGATTGACCGTTATCTTGCATGCCCCTCTTCCATTCGCAAATCGCGCGCCCTCTGTCCAGATTGGAATTTTCAGAGACCGTCCGTTCTTGCAGTCGTCATAGCCAACGACATCACTGATGGCTGGGAAGAGACTGCCACTGCGAGGCACTGGAGGACAAACCCAGGCAGGAGAATTTGCCAAGCGGGAAAGAGAGTATATAGTTCAACTCAAGCGGAGGTTTTATGATGAAGAAGACGTTAGGACTGTGGTTGTGCCCGGTGCTGTTGGCCGCCGGGCTGGTATTGGGGGTGGCGACGACGCCCGTGGCGGCCCAGGATAGGGAACGCGCCGCGCTGGACGAACGATTGAACCGACTGGAACGACGCATCAACGAGGTGGTGGAACATCAGCAGAGAGTAATCCAACACCTGGCACCGGGATTGAATCGCCCGGACGCAAAGCCCGTGCCGGGGCCTTGCGCAACATGTCCGTTGGCGCCGCCAAAAGCAGCGCCGCCGGTGATAGGCCCGAAGTGTCCGGTCATGTGCTGCGGTTTTGTCTGCGTGGGGCTGCTTGTGCTGGCGATGACAATCAACATCCTGCTCGCAATCTGGATATTCACGGATATTCGCAAACGCGGCGAGGGACATGGCATTTTTGTTGCGCTCGCACTGATGGCGGGAATCCCAACGGCGATTATCTACGCGCTGGTGCGAATTGGCGACAAGAAGTCCTGAAACCATTTCATTGATGAACAGCCCGGCGGTCTGTGGTCGGAAGGCGGAATTGTGTGTTCCCACAATTCTCGATCAATTGCGGAGAGCGATTATAGGAAACGGAAGCTGCAGAAGAACCCCAGAACGGATATGGAGTTCTCCGATCCGCGTGGGACACCAACCATCAGTTGGTAGAGCCGATTGCCCGCGACATAGACATTGAAGAGGATCGCAGCATTATTTTTCGGATCGTCCACGATGAACTCAAGGCCGGGGTGTC
Source organism: uncultured Verrucomicrobiota bacterium (assembly GCA_964524715.1). Classification (GTDB taxonomy): domain Bacteria; phylum Verrucomicrobiota; class Verrucomicrobiia; order CAIQCK01; family CAIQCK01; genus CAIQCK01. The sequence goes on from CAZGGF010000237.1 coordinate 19,816, forward strand.
CATCAATCGCAATCTCCCTCTCGCTGCGCAATCTGAAGGTGGAATCCCTGGCAAGGATGTCGTCGCGAAGACGTTTGAAGAACTTGGTTGCACCGATTTTTGCAACACCCTCTGCAGAAACGGCATAGCACCTCACGAAGTAAAGCTCTTTGGGACTGACTTTGCACGTCACAGAAAGCGGTTCGTTTGGTTGATAGCGCGGTTGCTCCCTGGCATCGCCAGGCATTTGGATGGTATAATGCCCGGCTTTGGAACTGTAGGTTTCCCAGGGAATCTTGGCTTGGAGCGACAAGGACGCCATTTGCAGGTCGGCGGCCGCTTCGCTCACCCCCAACAGCTGCATTGCAACCTTGGGGCTGACAGCAAGCAGATTCTCCATACTGCCTTCGCACGGAACCGTCCGCGTCCCGACCAGTTTGGCCGTGCTCACATCCACCAAGTAAAGTGACAGGATCCAAACGTCGCCTGACTTGCTTGCTTGACCGCACAGGACCCGGTTGACATCGAGCATCTTGCCAACATTGACGATGCCCTGCGTCGTGTCGCACATGGCTGGGGAGAAGTTCTGCCCGGTTAGAATGCCCTTCATCCGCTGATGATCCAGAACTTCGATCTTCCCCGTCCGAACAATAGCTTCGCGAATCGAGGAATCGAGAGTCCTGCCATCGTCGGCCCGCATACCATTGCCTACTGATAATTCCAAAATGGCCAGACGCGTCCCGGCGTCAGCAACACGAGCCAAAAGGGTTGTCGCCCCCAGAATCAAAAACATTACAGCAAAATGTCGAAGCGTAACCGGACGCAACCATGACAACCAATGACGAGGTATTCCACTCATTGTATGCAGTCTAGTGGAAGACCAGACTCGTGAAAAGCCAGAATTGGGAAGACACGCTTGGGCGCAGGACGGTCAGGAGCCAAAACCCGACAGAGGGCGAACAACGACAACCATAGCGCACCAGCAACAAACACCATCATTCCTAATCATCGTCAGCACGCCCTGTGCACAAAGACAAGCAACCGGTTGTTCCTCCTGCGGGCTACGGCACCGGCACGAACTGAATGGCGTCGGCGATGACGTGGCCGTTGGTGCCGTCGTTGCGAATTTCCACCCAGCCGGTCGCACCGGCATCGAACTGAAAAACGCCGAGTTTGAGTGACTGGCCGTTCTTGAGAGGTTGGCGCTGGTTGACGACGACGGTTTTCTCGCCGTCGGCGGCGTGAATGACGACGGGGACGTTGGTCGCGCGATTGTTGAGTGGTGAATGGATGATGCGCACCTCGTAGCGTCCGGCCTTGGGCAGCTTCGGGGTGAAACGAACTCGCATTCGGCCTTTGTCAGCATTACCATCGTGGACATAACCATCGCCGACGAACGGGCCGGCACTTGCGCCGCCGGCCCACTCACCCGTAATCACTGCCTGCGTGTCGTCCACGACGATGCCGGCGAGTTTGCTGGCATCGAGCGCCACGACCTTGCGCGGCTGATGGGCGGGGAAACCTTCGTTGGAAATGATCTGGCCCTGCGTCTTGAGTTTCGGGGCAAGTTTCTCATAGGAGACCTTTTGTACCGTCACGCCGTCATCCATCGCCATCGCCGCCGCGACCGCGCTGGATTGGCCGAGAATCATGAAGACCGGCTCCATGCGAATGGAGCCGTAGGCGATGTGCGTCGCGGAGAGGCAAACCGGCACGAAGAGGTTGTCGCACTCGCTGGCCTTCGGCACGATGGAGCGATAGGAGATCGGATACGGCCCGCGGCAACCGATCTCCACGTCACCCTCGTTCTCGACGTGGCCGTTTTTGACGATGCGCTGGCAGTTATGGCTGTCCATGCCGTAGGCGCCGAGGCCGACGCCATCCGCGACCTTCCGCTCCCAACGGCAATCGTGCTCGGTCATGACGTAATCGGAAATCATCCGCCGCGCCTCGCGAACATACATCTGCGGAGGCCAGCCCCCCGTCGCGACAAACTCATCCTTCGCCAGGCCCCACGAGTTCATCTCGTCGCGCAGCACCTGCGGCACGCGTTTATTGGTCGCGAGGAAATAGAGGAAGCCGCGGGTGTAGTTCTCGTGCTCCTTCCAGATGCGTTCGCGAGTGGCGTAGTCGCCATCGGGATAATCGTAGTTGCAGCCGATGAAGTCGGTGGAGAACGGCCCGTTGTTGTTGGTGTCGGTCTTGCCGTTGGGCATTCGCACGGGGTTCATCAATTTGCCGACAGGCGGCAGTTTGTTGGCAGCGGCGCTCGCTTCGAGGTAACGCGCGAGCAGTTCGTATTTCTTCTCGTCGTAGCCCGGCGGCGCGGTCCACGGGAGCTTGTTTCCTTCCACCTGTGTCATGCAGAGGCGGAAGTTGTAAGCCTGCACGCAGCGGTCGCCATCGCCCGGCTTGCCGCCGTCGCCCGGCTGGATGAATGGCAACAATCCGCTCGACGGGTCGCCCGGCTTCACGTAGGGGTCCACCACCACTTTGAATTGGTGATACGGCGTCTCGGCACGGACGCCGTTGAGGGTCTCTCCATATTTCGCGTTCGCCTCGCGACCGACATGGTAGGAGACGCCGGCCTTGACCATCAGGTCGCCTTCGTAGCTGGCGTCGATGAACATCCTGCCGGCAAACACGCGGCCGTTCTTCATCGCAATCTCGACGATGCGCGCGCCGTCCTTCTTCACGGACGCGAGCCGTTGCCCGAACTGAACGTCCACCTTCGCTTCACGCATCATCTGCTTGTAAATGTCCATCGCCACGCGCGGCTCGAACGTCCACTTCGTGGGCCGGCCGGTCTTTTCAACGAGCGGGTCCTTGCCGCGCTCCTGGCCGGCGGCGTTCTTCGCGACCTCCTGCGGTTTCTCCCACGTCCACGACTCCGGCTTCGCGTAATGCTGGTGGATGCGCTCGTAGAATTCCCGCGCGATGCCGCCGATGGCCGCCTTGTTGCCGATGTCGGTCGCTCCAAGGCCGCCAGTGGTCAAGCCGCCCAGATGCCGCTCTGGCTCCAGCAACAACACGCTCTTGCCTTCGCGCGCCGCAGCAACAGCCGCCGCCACGCCGCCGGAAGTGCCGCCGTAGATCACAATGTCCGCGCGAGCCGGCTCGGCAGCGTTCGCCGGGAACCACGCCGTTTGCGCCAACACCACTGTCGCTGCCATCAACCATTTTTTCATCGTAAGCTCCATGAGTTAAAAATGAGTTCCAAGCCGGAACGATTCAATTGCCATTCACAATCCTCGACACAGGAGGGCGACCACGTCTTCGCGAAATACGGCAAGCACCAACCGAGGACTCTACTTCGCCAGAATCTCTTCGCGCACCTTGCCGTCAGTGCCGGTCATGTCGATGCCGAGCAGGCGCGCAACCGTCGGCGCCAGATCCGTGGCATCCATGTCGGTCAGCTTCGCGCCGGGCCGAATACCCGCGCCCCACGCAACGAACGTCGCGCGCATCTTCGGCTGCTCCGAGTTATAGCCGTGGGTGCCCCTCACGCCACCACTCACCGGCACAACCACCGCGGTGCCGGCCGAGCTATCGGAGAACGTGTAATCTTCCTTCGCACAGAGCACCAGATCGCCCATGCGCGAATCCTTGTCGGGCGTGACCAGTCCGAATCTCGCGTAGTCCTTCTGTTCGACGACCATCTCGATGCCTTCGACGTTGCGAAACTCCCCCGCGAGCTTGGCAAGGATTTCTGCGCGGCGTTCCTTGTCGAGCACATAGACGAACGTGCTGCCGCCCTGCCCCAACGCGTTCGCCTGCCGCGAGACGACCTTGCTGCCTTCCATCTTGATCAGGCCGTCCTGCTTCAGTTTTACGTTCGGCCGGATTTCTTTCGTGAAAGGATTGAAGCCGTGGTCCGAGGCGACAATGAACGTGACGCGGCCGGGGAAGGCTGCCACGGCTGCCTCGTAGATGTCGCGCACGCGGTCATCCTCGTGGTTGCAGACCCAATACGCCTCTTCAGACTGCGGCCCATGGGCGTGCTGGACATGGTCGGCATCCATCAGATGCACCATCAGCAGGTTCGGGCGATGCGTTCGTATCACATGGCCCGCCATGCGCGCATACATCCAATCGCGCGCCGGGCCGCCGGCTGGAGCCTTGCACCACGCCTCCTGCATCCAGAATGGGATGTTCGCCGCGCGCAATTCGACGAGCCATGACGGGGTCGAGTATTTCTGGAACAGGTCGTTGGGGAAGATGTCCGGCACAGTCCAGTCGAGCGTCTTGGCGTTGCGGCTCGCGGGCCAGCAAACTGCCGCCGTCTTCAGCCCGGCGCGATGCACCACGTCGTAAATCGTCGGCACCTTAACAATCTCGTCCTTGTCGAACAACGGGTCGGGAATGAACGGCACGCTCTTGCCGGCCTCGCGGTCCCAATAAGAGTTGCCAATCACGCCGTGGCGGCCGGCCCAGCAACCGGTGGCCAGTGTCGTGTGCGTCGGCCACGTCACCGACGGCATCGCGCATTTCATGCCGGTGGCGTGCGCGCCTTCGCGGGCCAACCGCCTGATGGTCGGCATGTCGGCCTTCGGGTCGTCGAGATAATAGGATGCCAATCCATCCACGCTGATGACCACCACGAGACGCGCAGCAGCAGGCGCTAGCGTCCCGGAAGAAGAACTCCCGGTCGGAGTGGAAGCACAGCCGGCCAGCAACGCAATGCAGAGCGCGGTGAACAGGGATTGCAGAAGTCGGAATCGGGTCATGATAGATTTTCCTTTTGACGAAAGCTCGTGGCGCACGTCCTTGTTGTTACGCGTGGCAGATTAGCGAAGACCGGCATGATTACAAGAGTTCAATTGAGCGATGAAAAATGACGTTGACAGCGGCGGCTGTTCGCGGCGTCATTCATCCATGGCTGCCATCGTTCCCCATCGTTCAAGCCGGCGGTCGTTTCTGCGATCGCTTGCGTCTCTTCCGCTGGCCGGCTTCGCGCTGGCCCGCGCCGCGGAAGAAAAACTTCCGCCCTGCCGCGCCATCACCCGTGGCCCCAGGTTTCACTGGCACGCGTACTACGACAAGTTGCTTTACGACCCCACCAATCGCCTCGTGGTCTGCAACGAGGTTAACTTCGAGGGGCGTTCGCCAACGGCCGACGACGTGATCCATGTCGGCATGGTGGATACGAACGATGGCGACAAGTGGACCGAACTCGGCAGTTCCCGCGCATGGAACTGGCAGCAAGGCTGCATGCTCCAATGGGTGCCGGGCAGCAAGAGCGAGGTGGCTTGGAACGACCGCGAGGGCGACCGTTTTGTCTGCCACATCCTCGACGTGAAAAGCGGCAAGAAGCGTTCGCTGCCAAACCCGTTCTACTGCCTCAGTCCTGACGGCCGCTGGGCGGTCGCGCCGGATTTCCGCCGGCTCAATGACACCCGGCCTGGCTACGGCTACACGGGCATTCCTGACCCCAATTTCAATGTGCTCGTGCCCGACAACGCCGGCATCTGGCGCATGGACATGCGCACCGGCAAACAGACATTGATCCTCCCGTTCCCCGAGGTGGCGAAAATTCCGTTCGCCGGCCCGCCGGAGTTGGCGTTCAAGCCCGAGTCGAAGCACTGGTTCAATCACCTGCTCATCAACACCAACGGTACGCGGTTCTTCTTCCTGCATCGCTGGACCCTGCCGGGGAGGAGAGGTTTCTTCACGCGCGCCTTCACAGCCAAGCCGGATGGCACTGACTTGTATCAACTCATCCCGAACGGCAAGGTTTCGCACTTCGTCTGGCGCGACGCGAATCACATCACGGCCTACGCCGGCCATCCGCCAACCAACGAGTGGAAGTTCTGCATCTTCGAGGACAAGACGCACAACGTCGACGTCATCGGCGAGGGGGTGCTCAACCGCGGCGACGGCCACATCACCCATGTGCCCTGCACGCGCAACCAGTGGGTGCTTAACGATACTTACCCTGACAAGCAGCGAAACCAGAATGTGCACCTGTTCCACATTCCAACCCAGCGTCGCGTCGAACTCGGCCATTTCCACTCGCCGAAGGAATACAGCGGCGAGTGGCGCTGCGACACTCATCCATGTTGCAGCCGTGATGGGAAGAAGGTCATCCTCGACTCGCCGCACAATGGCGGCCGCCAAGTTTACATGATCGATATCGCCGAAATCGTTGGTTGAAGACAGCAGAGAGACAATTCCATGAATCCTAAAACATTCGTCAAACTCATGGCGGTGGTTTGTACAACCGTCGCCGTCACGCTCAACCCGGCCAGCGCCCAACAAAAAGCGTCCGCGTCAAAGCCGCCCGTCTTCAAGGCCGGCTTCGCCGAGCGCGACATCACGCCCGACATCGGCATGGAAGCGCCCGGCGGCTACGGCAAGAGCTATCACCGGATTTTCCACGACCCGTGCAAGGTCCGCGCCGTCGTGTTCGACGACGGCAAGAAACGTGTCGCGCTCGTCGGAATGGACATGCTGTTCGTGACGCGCCACTTTGTGAAGGAAGTGCGCGCCGAAATCGAAAAGCGCTGCGGCATCAAGCCGGAGTGTGTGCTCATCGGCGCATCGCACTCGCATTCATCAGGGCCCATGGGCATGAGCGAGCCGGGCGATTTCGACAACGCCTCTCCACTGGTCAAGGAACTGGTCAACGACAAGTCCATCGTGTCCAATCCCGGTTACACGCAGTTGCTCAAGCGGCAAACCGTCGAGGCCGTTGTGTTCGCCAACGAACTGCGCACTGACGCGAAGGTCGCCGTCGGCTTCGGCCACGAGGACAAAGTCGCTTTCAATCGTCGCATGCGCATGAAGAACGGCTTGAGCTACACGCATCCCGGCGCGGGCTATCCCGACATCGTTGGCTACGCGGGGCCGACCGACCCGCAGGTTGGTGTCGTGGGTGTGTGGGACTTGAAGGGCAACCTGCTCGGCGTGGTGGTGAACTACGCCTGCCATGCAACGACCGCGCCCGGCGGCATCTCGGCGAACTGGATTTGGGCGATGGAGCAGACGTTGCGCGGCGCGACCGGCAACGCCTCGCTGCCCGTGGTCTTCATGCAAGGCGCGTGCGGTGACGTCACACAAGTGGACAACCTCACCAAGATACAGAACCCTGCGGCTGAGGAATGGTGTCAGCTCGTCGGCGGTCGTATCGGCGCGGAAGCGTTCAAGACGCTGCTGCTGATCCGGCGCGGCGCGGGCAGCGACATTCCGCTCGATGTGCGTCAGAAAGTCTGGAACATCAAGCGGCGTCCACCCTCTCCCGAGAAAGTTAAGAAGGCGCTGGAGATGGTCCAGAAGACCCCGAAGGAAGTCGGCGCGACTGAATGGACCTTCGCGAAGGAGACGGTGGTGCTCGACGCGCTCATGAAGTCGCGGCCGCAGGTGGAGGTGGAGGTGCAGGCTGTGCAGGTCGGCCCGGCGGTGTTCGTGACAAACATGGCGGAGTATTTCGTGCAGTTCGGCCTCGACATCAAAAAGGGCAGCAAGTTCCCGTTTACCTTCCCGGTCGAACTGGCCAACGGTGTTTGTGGTTATGTGCCGACCGAGGAAGCGTTCGGTCCGCACGGCGGCGGTTACGAAACGCGCCTGAGTGGTTACAGCAACCTCGAAATCACCGCCGGCCGCCAAATGGCGGACACCGGCATCGCGCTGGCCAATGAAATGACGCCAGGCCCCGTACCACAACCGCCCCCGCCCCCAGTGTCCAAGACGCCCTGGGGCTATGGAGCTGTGCCGCCTGAACTGGAATAAATCCCATGCCTATCTACATTCCGCCGATCACGCGTCGGCAGTTCCTAAGAGGTTCGCTTGCCGCGAGCTCGAGTCTGTTGTTTCCCCGCCATCTGTGGGCTGAAGAAAAGCCCGCCGACCTGAACACGTGGGCACTGCTCTCCGACACGCACATTGCCGCCGATCGTGCAAAGGTTGCGCGAGGGATAAACCTGACCGAGCATTTCGAAACCGCCGTTCGCGAGATCATCGAGTTGCCGCAACGGCCCGGCGCGGCACTGATCACCGGTGATTGCGCATTTGACAGAGGTGAGGAAGGCGATTATTCGACGTTCGCCGCGTTGGCACAGCCGATTCGCGCAGCGCAAATCCCGCTCCACCTCGCCCCCGGCAATCACGATGTTCGCAACCGTCTGCGCGCAGCGTTCGCCGAGGCGAAAGCCACGCGCCGACCGAGTGCCGATCGCTGCATCTCCCTGGTCCGCTCGCCGCTGGCAAACTGGTTCCTGCTCGACTCACTCGACCGAACCAACAGCACGCCCGGTGTGCTTGGCGAAACCCAGTTGGCGTGGCTCGCACAGACACTGGATGCCAATACCGACAAGCCAGCGATCCTCGCCGCACACCACTATCCCGACGATTGCAAGAGTGAGAAGCCAACCGGTCTGCTCGACACTGCGCAGTTACTGGAAGTGATCGTGCCGCGCAAGCAGGTGAAAGCCTATGTCTTTGGCCATTCCCATGTCTGGAAGACCACGCGGCACGAAAGCGGCATCCACTTCATCAATCTGCCGGCGGTCGCCTACGTGTTTGGCAAGAGCGTGCCGACCGGCTGGGTGCTTGCGACGCTGAAACCCGACGGCGCGCGGCTCCGGCTCAATTGCACGGATCACGCCCACGCCCAACACGGACAGACACTTGATCTGAAGTGGAGAGCATCGTGAAAAGCACGTCACGCCCGCATCCCAAAGCTGCGGTTCACTCACCGGCCTGCATCTGACGGTGCGGTACAAGAGCGCGAGTTCGTCACGTTGACTTCGTTTGCGGCACCACACCCTTTGCTCTCGTCAGAAATCATCTTCCCCCGAGAGGGGGAATAGCGATTGTTTTTACAATCGCAAACATCAATGTCCAAATGAGGAAGAAAGGAAAGAAAACAAGCCCAATCAAGAAAACAACAAAAACCACTGCCTCAATATTTCCGCGTCCAGCATCTCTAAAGAAGATGCACACAGCTATGATCAACAAAATGTGGGCAACAACAGCAAACACGGAAAGAACTTTTCGACGGCCTGCGAACAACATACCCACAGCACTCACAACGAAGTAAGAGCAATTGAGAAGCACAAAACAAACATCGTTTATAGCCCTCTGTTCAGGATTAAGAGACTTTGTTGCACCGTCGCCCCAACAGGCCAATGAATGAGCCAAAGCACATAGAACTACAGATCCGAATCCAACAATGATAGCGATAGCAAAAAAGAAACTCGAAGCAACAAGACCAAACACCAGCGGATGCTTGACGGGCAAAGCAAATGCCTGATTGCTCATTTGAATTTCTGACAGGTTTACAAATACCACAATCCATGTTCAGTTGAGACTGACATGGACTTCTTCTTGCCACTTTCGCATAACTTCCGCCTCACACCAGCGTCCAACCCTTCCGGTATGGCCGGCGGATGAGAGCGTCGGCTTCGGGGCAATTCTTGGCCTTGAGCGCAACGGTATCCCATTCGAGCTTCTTGCCAAGGCGATAGGCGACGTTGCCGAGGTGGTTGGCTTCGGTGAGCGCGCCGGAGTACTCGAAGTTGCACGTCGTCGGCTTGCCGGTCTTGCAGGCATCAACCCACTCCGCGTGATGGCCGAGCGACTTCGGGATGGACGGATCAGGGCGCTTGAAGTCCTTGAACTTATCCTCCGGCAACAGCACATGCTTCCCGTAGTCAGAAAGCAGCATGCCCTTGTCGCCAACGAATAGCGCGGCGCTCTTCCACTGCGGGATCTTGCCTTCGGTGTATTGCGGCGGCTTCATCTGGCCCTGATACCATGTGAGCTTCACCGGTGGCAGTTCGCCGCGCGCGCCATAGGTGTAGGTCGCGCTCATGGTCGCAGGAGCGATTTCCGGGTGCGGCGCCGGGCCAGCGCCTTCGATGGTGAGCGGCGCGTCCAGTTTGAGCGCCCAGAACGGCAGGTCGTTCCAGTGGCTGCCGAGGTCGGACATGGTGCCGTTGCCGAAATCCCACCAGCGATACCATTTCGAACCGGGCCAGTAGATTGAATTGAACGGTCGGAACGGCGCGGGGCCGATCCAGAGGTCCCAATTCAGGCCCGCTGGCACTGGCTCCTCTTCCTTCGGCCGCTCCTGGCTGCTCACCCGGTCGCCGTAGGTCTTCGCATCCTCCGGGCTCTGCCGGCCCCACGTGCGATCCACCCAGACATGCGCCTCGCGCACCGGGCCAATCGCGCCGCTCTGAACCAACTCGACCACACGGCGGTAGTTCTCGCCGGCATGGATCTGCGTGCCCATCTGTGTGGCAACCTTGAGGCCGCGCAGCGTCTCGCGGATCTGGCGGCACTCATAAACGTCGTGCGTGAGCGGCTTCTCGCAATAGACATGCTTCTTGTGCTTCAACGCCCGCATGACGACCAATGCGTGCGTGTGCTCGGTGGTGCTGACCACGACGGCGTCGAAACTCTTCGCGTCATCGAACAGCTTCCGGAAATCGGTGTATTTCCTTGCCTGCGTGAACTTTTGCGCCGCCTTCTCGATGTTCGCCTCAAACACGTCACAAAGCGCAACGATGTTCTCGGTCTTGCCGACCTCGCCCATGTTGCTACCGCCGCGTCCGCCAACACCGACGACAGCGACGTTGAGTTTGTTATTGAGATTCTGGCCGCGCAGAAACGTCGGCGCGCCAAGCACGGTCGCTCCCGCAGCGAGCGCGGAAGATTGCAGGAAGCGACGTCGGTTCATACGGTGGGAGACAGAGGCGGAAGCGAGAGGCATTTTCATAACGCCTCTCTACGCCGCCCAAG
>CAZGGF010000238.1:0-21576 GCA_964524715.1 uncultured Verrucomicrobiota bacterium
GCAAGGATGCGGACTAGTTGTCGTCATCCTCTTTATGGACCTTCTTGCGCTTTCGTCCGCTTCCGTCTTGATTCGCGACCTTGACCTGGCCGGGGTAAGTAACACCGAGGTTCTGAGAATGTTGTTTTCCCCCGCCGGGAAGCCATTTGCCGAGGTCGCCGCTCGCAGCCTTGAGGGTCCATGAATCGGCAGATTGTTTCATCAGGCTGCTGAGCCGCTCATCCATCTTTCTGACAAGAGCCTCGTGAGCGGGATCATTCACGAGGTTGTTTTTCTCCCAAGGGTCTTTGCTCAGGTTGAAAAGCAGCCAAGGTTTGTCAACTGTGCGGGCATACATGAAGTCGCGTGTCCGAATCGCGCGCCAGCCGGGCCACGGCACGTAAGCATAGGCCATCTCCAGATACACGTAGTCGCGCGGCGGCTGGGCGGCTTTACCGGTGAAGAACGCGGAGAAATCCACACCGTCCAGTCCCTTCGGCGCGGTCACACCCGCCAAACCGGCCAGCGTCGGATACACGTCCGGCGTCCCGAATGGATCCGCGATGACGCGCCCCGCTGGCAGGCCACGCGGGTAGCGGATCAGGAATGGCACGCGCGCCGATTCCTCGTAAGGCCAGCGTTTGGCCTTGTAGCCCTGGCAACCGATCATGTCGCCGTGGTCGGAGGAATAAACCACGATGGTGTCCTCGGCCACGCCCGCGCTGTCGAGGGCGAGCAGGAGCCGTTCAAATTGCTGATCCAAGGCTTCAATCATGCCGTAATAGTCCGGCAGGCATTCTGCTGCGCACTCCGCAGGCGCGCCCGGCGGCACGTTGGGAGGAATGGTGATCTTGGAAAAATGTTTTCGCAGTTCCGCCGGAGCCTTGTAAGGCGAATGAGGCCAAATCCACGAAACGAACAACATCCAAGGTGCCTTTTCCTTGCTCTTCTCGGCGATGAACTTGAGAGCGATGTCCGTGGTTGGTGAAGGATCGCGCTCGAAATGATAAACACCGTAGGGCGTGCCGGGCGGCGGGAATCCGTAGGTCGGGTCGGAACTTTTCCTGGCAGCGCCCAGATGCCATTTGCCGACGCAACCGGTCGTGTAGCCGGCGTCGCGAAAGGTTTCCGCGATGCACTTGACCGTCGGCTTGAACTGGCAGCCGTTGCTCATCATGCCGTGATGATGCGCATATTGGCCGCTCATAAGGTCGGCTCGATGAGGACAACAGACCGGCGTCGGCGAGATGGCAGCATCGAGCCGGATGCCCTGCTTGGAGAACGCATCCAAACTTGGCGTGCGCGCATTGCTGTCCCCGTAACATCCCATCGAATACGCACGCTGCATGTCGGAGAAGACATAGAGCACGTTTGGTTTCCGCGCCGGCGCAGCATCAGCGGCGTGCAGCACAGTCAAAACCGCGAGTGCAAGGGCGGCGAGGAAGGCAAAGGTGGATTTCATGGTGAGGGTGGTCATAACGAAGCCGCGGAGCGATTCGCCTCATGGATTTCAGTGCAGGATGGCTGTTCGCAGATGGAGGTCTTCATCAATCGCGCAGCCGGTTCGCGAGCTTTTTGAATAAGCCGGGTTACTGGGTTCATCTTCTGCTGCCTTCTCCTTTCCCGCGCGCAGGAGCGGCATTGCCGATCCACACTTTCACTACTTTTCCGTCCGAGCCCCTCAACACCAGGCGCGCGATACGGACAAGGCCAGGCGCGTTGCCGGGATCGAGGCGCAGATGCTTGAGCGCGGGTGTGACGGCGGGCAGCGCGATGGTGTAGTCGTGCCACTGCTGGCCGTCATGTTTGGGTTCGAAGTTGACGCACTGCGCGGCGACGAATTCCGGTTTCGCGGCGGCGCTCCAGAAGATTTGGCCGGGGCCTTTACTGGTGGATTTGATTTTCAGCTCGAGCGTAAAAGGCCCCGTGGCTGCCGGGATGTCACTGAGAATGAGTTGCGGGTCGTTGCCGGTGCATTCCATGCGAATCTCAGCGGCAAAGACCTGCGCTTTGGCATGGCGGGCGGGAGTCACGCCGACGCGCGGGTCGGTCCAGAGCGGCTCCCTGTTCTGCGCATCCCAACGCTGCCAGGCAGTTTTCATCGCGGCAACGCGGTCGGGTTGCTCGGCGGCGAGATTGTTGGTTTCGCCGATGTCAGTGGTGAGATTATAGAGCGCGACCGGTTCGCGGTTGTTTTTCACCAGCTTCCAATCGCCCTGTCGGATCGCCCAGCGATGCAGCGCCGGCTGGCGTGGTGGAAAACGGAAACGCCAGTAGAGCGCGTCATGGGGCGCGCCTGACTTTTCACCTGTGAGAAATGGCAGCAAGTTTGCACCGTCGAGCTTCCAGTCGGGCCGCATTTCCATGCCCGCGGCCGCCAGCGCTGTCGGCAGGATGTCGAGACTGATGACCGGTTGCACGCAGGTCTTGCCCGCTGGGATGCGGCCCTTCCATTGCACGAGGAACGGCACGCGGATGCCTCCTTCGAGCAAATCACCTTTCACGCCGCGGCAGGGATCGTTCTTCGATGTGTTCTGTCCGTATTCAAAGTCGGCATCGGGCTGCGGACGCGGCTTGCCGGTGGGACCGCCGTTGTCGCTGAGGAAGAAGATGAGCGTGTTTTCTTCCAACTTCGTCTCGCGCAGTTTGTTGAGCACTCGGCCTACGTTTTCGTCGAGCGATGACATCATCGCCAACATCGTGCGCCGGTGGAGGTCGCGGATGTGGGTGAACTGGGTCAGGTGTTCCGGTTTCGCCTCCATCGGCCAATGCGGCGGCACGAAGGCGAGGTAGAGAAAGAACGGCTCGCCCCGGTGCCGCTCGATGAACTCCGCCGCCTCGCGCCCAAACGCGTCGGTGGAATACTCGGCTACATCAACCGGCTTCGCGCCGCGGTACATCTGGCGTAGAAAGCCGGTCTGTTTGTCCGGGAATAGAATCCCACCGTTCGGATTCCAGAACGTCTCGTCGAAGCCGCGGTTGTATGGTCGCATCGCCTCGCTCTCGCCCAAGTGCCATTTGCCAATCATCCCGGTCACATACCCCGCCGTCTTCAAGCGATCGGCGATCGTTCGCTCACTTACCGGCAGGCCCGCCTTGCCGGAAAGCGAAGCCGGCCAGTTCGCCTCGAAGCCGAACCGGTTCTGATAGCGCCCCGTTATCAAGCCCGCACGCGACGGGGAACATTGGGGTGCAGAGACGTAACCGGCGGTGCAACGCACACCATGGGCCGCGATGGAATCAATCTGCGGTGACTTCACCTCGGTTGATCCCTGGCAACCGAGGTCCGCGTAACCGAGATCATCAGCAAGGAGAATGACGATGTTGGGGCGCTTGGTTTCCGCCGCCTGCGACACGGCCAGCGGTGTGAGCAGCAGGGCGATGAAGAACGTGAGTGTGAATTTCATGGGCCGACCTTGAGCTTCTCGACTGGAATGATGGCCAACTCGGCGCTGTTGTTGTTCCAGAGTTCGCGGCCGGTTCCAACCCGGCCGACCCCGCCGCCACTGTTCGAGTAACCGACGTAGAGTTTGCCGTTGTGCTCGACCGCGCACGGATAAGCGAGGGCCGCGTTGCGGTGAGATTCGCCCGGACCGGCAGGGAACTCGGCGTGACGGATGACGAATACCTTGGAGAACTGCGTTTCGCCCGGTTTGCTCACGGCGATGGTCAGGGGCGAGCGTCGTTTCCCGCCATCGGCGCTGGTGGAGCAGACGAGGAAACGCTGGCCAGTGCTCAGCGTGCCCGCGCAGGGCTTACTCGTCGCCATCGGCAGATTCGAGGCCTGCGAAGGTGTCCACGTGCGGCCGTAGTCTTCGCTAAGGGCGACCAAGGCACGCGCCTCCTTGCCCCAGCGGGCGATGTTCGTGACCCGCCTGCCTTGCACGATGATGGCGGATTCGGCCCACACCTTGCCGAGGTCGTTCGCCAGGGGAATGACCACGAGATCCCACTTCGTGACATCATCGCCGCGACTGATGGCAACGCCGGCGGGATTGCCTTCACCTACACGGAGTCCGGCCATGATCCAGTTGCCGTCAGGCATCCGCACCGCCTCGCCGAGGGGCCAAAAGCCTTCGCCAATGACGGTGCCCTTGCTTAACCACTGTCCTGTATCGTCATCAAGTAGGTAAGCGCGGGTGTGGACGGCTTTCATCGTGCCGCTGTAGGCACCGTGAAAGGCCCACAACCGCCCGTTCAACGGGAGAAATACCCCGTGGCTTACGCCGATGCCGGGTTCGTCGCCGCAATCGATCGTCGCGACCGGGCTCCACGTCCTGCCGCCATCCGTGCTGGTGCAAAACCGCGCTTCCTCCGTGTCGGTGTTCTCGCCCCCTTTGTTGTGTCCGAAAGAGGCAAAGAGCTTCCCCTTGTGCCACGCCAGCGCGACACCGTGCAGAAAGCGATAGCCATCGATGTCGAACTGATGGCGTTGGAGGACATGAACCTCCACACCATCTAGCACGGACAAGCCGGCTGACTGTGGGATATCTCTGGCGGCATCCCAGAGTGCGAGTGTTTCAGCAGCGTGCAACGCGGCCAGCGGCGCGAGCAGCAGGGCAGCGAGGAGTGTGAGTGTGTGTTTCATAAACGAGATATAGTCTGGATGGTTCATGGCTTGTTTGAACGACAGGCCCACACCAACGCCAGCCCGGTCGTCAAACATCCCAGGCTGTCCATCGCCACCCACCACGTTGGCAGCCCGGCCTGCGAATCAATCCACAGGAACAGAGGCCCGCAGGTCAGATAGATCCACGCCACCATCCGCACCAGCGGCTGATAGCGCGCCACATCCCCAGACATCACCCACAGCAGCACAGCCTGCCCCAAGAACACACATGAGCCGCCCGCCATCATGTAGAGCAACAGCGCAGTCACCGGTTGCTGGCCGAATCCCATCAGCCATAACAACTTTTCGGCGGCGATTCGTGGCAGGAGGATGGCGGGCACCACCACGAGCGACACAATGGCGACGAGGCGCAGGATCAAACGCTGAAGACGAACGTTGCCGCAATCGGACTCAGGAATGGAAGCGGGTGTCATGGTTGTCATGGAACGCACTATACATGATGATATTGGGTTGAGTCTCGGCGGCGTGTAGCGCCGCCAGCGGCGCGAGCAGCAGGACAATAAGAAACGCGAGGGCAGGTTTCACAACAGAGTTCATTTGTCGCTATCGTTCGCATCGCCTTTGTCGTAAGTCTTCGGCAGCGTGGCCTGCCACGTTTCCAGTTTCGCCGAGAGACGCTTCACGATGTCGAGGTGTTCTTTAACGAGATTGTGCTGTTCGCCGGGATCGGCGACGACGTCGAAAAGTTCCAACTCACCACGCTTGCTGTTCGGGTGATGCAACTTCCACTGGCCCTCGCGAATGGTGCCGGCACTCTGCGGCGCGCTAGTCTTCCACATCAGCGGCTTCATGCGTACATGCTCGCCTTTGCCGAGCCATGCAGCAGAGGCGTCCTCGCCATCGAAGTCGGCGGCATTGATCTTCGTGCCAGTCAACGCGCAGAGCGTCGGCAGCCAGTCAGCGCCGCTGATGACGGAGCGCTCGTCCACGCGGCCCGCCAACACGTGACCGGGCCAGCGGACGATGAACGGGATGCGGATGCCGCCCTCGTATTGATCGTGTTTGCCGCCGCGAAACGGGCCGGCGCAGCCCATCGCGTTCAGGCGGGTGTTGCCTGCTGGATCGGGAGCGGCGGCGGCTTCCGGCTTTTTGCTGCGCTTTCGTTCTTTTCTCGCGACAACCTTTGCTCTCGGATCATCGTCGCCGGTTTCGCGAATGTGCGCGGGCCCCTGGTCGCTGGAGAAGACGACGATGGTCTTCTCGCGCAGGCCAAGTTCGTCGAGCCGCTTCAGCAGGCGGCCGGCATTCTCGTCGAGCGACTTCAATTCGGCGAGGTAGGCGCGCATGTGCTGGCTCACGTTGCCGCCTTGTTTCCTGCAATTGGCGAACTTCTCCTGCATCTGCGCCGGAAATTTCGACTCGTCCACTTGCAGCGGGCCGAAAGCTTCGAGCAGCGCTGGCGGCGGGTTCACTTGATGGTGCGGGATATGGCCCCAGACGTTGACGTAGAACGGGCCGTCCTTGTGTTGCTCTATGAAACGGATGGCGCTGTCGTAGATGTGGGCGTCGCGACCGCGCTCGTCTTGCTTCTTCTTCTCTTCACCGCCAATGCAGTCAATGCCGTAGGTGCCCGGTTTCGTCTCCGGACCGATGTGCCATTTGCCGAAGTGGCCGGTCGCATAGCCTTGTTTCTTCAGCAGCTCAGTGATCGTCACGCGGTCGCCGAAGCCGCCGTTGGCCGGATACTTTGCAAACGTGGCAGGGAACTTCGAAGTCATGAACCCCGTGCGGCTCGGGCAGCAGGTAACGCCCGTGGCATAGAATTGTGTGAAGCGCGTGCCGTCAGCGGCGAGGTTGTCGAGGTTTGGCGTCTTGGCATACGGATGGCCGTAGCAATGTAAATCGCCCCAGCCCATGTCGTCGGCGAAGAGGAAGACAATGTTGGGCTTCTGAAGCTCGCCGGCGGCAACAGACCACTGAAGACATAGAAAGCAAACTGTGATGAGGTGTTTCATGCGGGCTGTGTTGATTCGCGAGCGACAAGTCTAGAGAGTTCCACCACTGCTTGCGGTTCGACCTCCTTTCGGCTTGCCCGGCTCGGCGCCGCGCACAAAGGCGAGCAGTTGCTTCGTCATCTTGTTGTCGAGGTCAAACAAATCGCGTGCGATCATGCCGTGCGCCATGAGTTGGCCGCAGCGCGGGTAATCCATGAGGATGAATTCGGCCTTCGGGAGCGCTTTTCTGAACGCTTCCGATTCGCCCACTGCTTCGGGCCGCTGCTTGACCGCCGCGATGACGAACGGAGGATAGGTACCGTATTTTCGCCGGGCATGCACCAGCGGGGAAGCCTCCTCCAATTTGATCCGATCCGCACCAAAGGCGTCTTTGATCATGTCGCGGACGAGTGGACTACGTGTCGAGTTGAGGTCGAAACTCGCGGTGTCAATCGGCATGACTCCCGCCAGCGCGGTCGCAGGCGTCAGACCGTGGGCCTTCAAATACTGTGGATCAGTCGCCACGAGTGCGACAAGGTGTGCGCCAGCCGAGTGGCCCAGCAGAAAGACCTTGCGCGGGTTGCCACCATGGGCCGCGATGTTCTTGTGGACCCACGCGATGCCTGCGGCCACATCCTGCACGTGCGCAGGATGAACCACATCGGGTGTCAGCCGGTAGTTGAGGTTGACCATGACAATGCCGGCAGCCGACCAGGTCTTGCAGAGATTGGAGCCGGTGGGATTGTCTTTGTCGCCGTGCCGCCAACCGCCGCCATGAACCCAGACCACCACGGGCAGGTCCGATTTCGCGTTGACGCCGGTGGCAGGGTAAACGTCGAGATTCTGACGCTTATCGCTGCCGTAGGTGAAAGTCTGCGGCGCCGCGGTGGCGTGGTGTGCGAGAACCAGAGTCAATGACGCGAGAATCAAGGCGAATGGTCTCATGGGTGTAATCGTGCGAGAATGGCTGCTGACGGCGCAGCGGCGTGGACACCGTCCATGCCGGACTTGAACGCGATAGCATCGCCGGCTTCAACAAGCCACGGCACACACAGAAAACACAGAGGGAAAAGCCGAAGAACTCGTCTCATACCCGATGCTGCTCAAGTGGTTGCATTACCTTTCGCGGCCTTCTTGCGTTCCTTCTTCTTTCCCTTCTTGTCGCCGTCGCCTTTCTTGCGCTCCTTGGTCACACCGGCTGCCGGATTCAACTGGTCGAGCACGGCCTGCAACTGTTCGCGCGCGGCTTTCGTCTCGGGAGTTTGGGAGCCGCTGGGGACGAGTTTCTGAGCCCACGGCGCGTCGCTCATGTCGAAGAGCTGACCGCTCTCGGTCAGCTTCCACTGGTCGCTGCGGGCATACCACTTCGCGCCGAGTTGCACATAAGTCCACTCGCGCGGCGTGCCTTTCTCGCCGCGCAACTGCGGCGCGAAACTCCGGCTGTCGAGCGTCACGCCTTCCGGCAACTTCGCGCCGGCCAGCTCGGAGAATGTCGCGTAGAAGTCGCTGAAGCCCACAAGATCCTTCAGCACACGGCCGGCGGGCGTGGTGCCTTTCCAGTTCGCAATGAGCGGCACGCGGCTGCCACCTTCATCCACATGGCCCTTGCGACCGTCGACGGGGCGGCCATTGATGGTGCCGACAGGCACGCTGCCGTTGTCGCCAGTGAAGACGATGAGCGTCTTCTCGCGCAGGTTCATCTCGTCGAGCGCGGCAACGAGCTTGCCGACGAGTTTGTCGAGATAGGCGATGTTATCAATGTAGAGTGAATTCTCGCCTTTACCCTTGCGATCGCCCTTGCTCTTTGGCTTGCCTTCGGCCTTCGATTTTTCGCCTTCCTTGCTGTCGGGCGTGGCCAAAATCGGCCCGTGAATGAGAGTCGTCGGGTAATAGACAAAAAACGGTTCGTCGCGATGACGCTTGATGAAGTCCACGACGAACTCGTGAAACATGTCCGGCGCATAGCTCTGGTCGGTGACCGGCACGGGCTGGCCGTTTTTGTTGAGCGCCGGTTTCCAGTAGCGTTCGCCCCTGGACTTGTCCCATCGCAGGAATTCGTCCCAACCCCACGCGCGTCCCTCTTCGGCCGTTTCGAGATAGGAAAGCTGGCTCCACTTGCCCGCAAGCGCGGTCGCATAGCCCGCCTGCTTCAGCGTCTTGGCGATGCAAACCTCCTTGTCCGGCTTCGCCGCCGCGCCGCAGCCGTTGTTGAGCACGCCGGTGCGGAACGCGTAGCGGCCAAACATGCACAACGCCCGCGAAGGCGCGCAGAGCGGCGCGGAGAAACATCGTTCAAATCGGATGCCGCCCGCAGCGAGCGAGTCGAGATTCGGCGTCTTGTAGGCTCCGCCGCAGCAGCCGACGCCCGGAATGCCGTAGTCGTCGGCGAGGATGAAGATGATGTTGGGTTTCTCCGCGGCAGGGGATTCGCCGACGACGAGACACAATGCACAAAGGAGAATGAGGAACTGTTTCATGGCGAGGCCTGGGTTTGTTGTTTCTTGCCCTTCTTGCCTTTACCCTTCTTCAACTGCTTGTTCGCCGCTTTCTCTTCCTGACCATTCCAACGTTGGTCATTCCAGCGCGGCGGGATGTTCTGCGCGTTCCACGAGTCCCAAAGCGCTTGTAGCTGCTTCACCTTTTCAGGCTGCTGCGCCGCGAGATCGTTCTTCTCGCCGATATCGGCGGCGAGATTGAACAGTGCGGGCTGCATATCGCGCGCAGCTTTCACCAGCTTCCAGTCGCCCTGCCGCACGGCAAATTGCACGCCGAACCGCCAGAACAGCGCATCACGCGTAAGCTTGTCCGTCTTCCCCTCGAGCAACGGCAGCAGGTTGACGCCGTCGAGCTTCCACTCCGGCTGCGCGTTCACGCCGGCAGCCGCGAGCGCGGTCGGCAGGAAATCGAGGGAGATGACCTGCGTGTCGAGCACGCGGCCGGGTGCGATGCGGCCTTTCCATTGCACCATGAACGGCACGCGGATGCCGCCCTCCCAGACCGTCCATTTGCCGCCGCGCAACGGGCCGTTGTGAACCGTCCGGGAGTGCGGCCCGCCGTTGTCGCTGATGAAGAAGATCAGCGTGTTCTCCTCCAGTTTCAGTTCGCGCAACCTGGCCAGCACAACACCGATTTGGTCGTCCATCACTGAGATCATCGCGCAAAGCTGGCGGCGCCCCTTGTCCTCGATATGCGCAAACTTCTGCACGTAACTGTCCGGCGCGACATGCGGCGCGTGCACCGCCGTGAACGGCAGGTAGAGATACCACGGCTCGCTCTTGTGCCGGTCAATGAACGCCACCGCCTCCTCGCCAAACTTCACCGTGTGATCCGGAGGCGTCTCGACCTTGTCATTGCCGCGGTACACCTGCACGCCGCTGCCTTTTTTCTCCGCGCCGATGCCGTGCGGCAGGATGCCATAGAATTCGTCGAAGCCGCGCGCGAGTGGCATCTGTTCTTTCAACTCGCCGAGGTGCCATTTGCCCGTGAGGCCGGCGACGTAACCCGCGGCCTTCATCCGCTGCGCCATCGTCGTCTCCTTCGGATCGAGGCCGAAATTGCCCTTCGGGTTCGCGTCGTGCCCGTACCGTTGCTGATAGTGGCCCGTGACCAAACCGGCGCGGCTCGGACTGCACACACAACCACTGACGTAACCGTTGGTAAACCGCACGCCGTTTTTGGCGAGCGAATCAATGTTCGGGGTTGCCACATCCGTGCAGCCCTGCACGCCGCAATCGGCGTAGCCCATGTCGTCAGCAACGATGACAAGGATGTTGGGCTTTGACGGCGCCCCCGCACCGGCGCAGATGCCACTCCCTGAAACAAGGCAAATGAAACCAAAGATACCCAGAAACGATTTTACTCCAGCCACGGTTGCTCCTTTCTCAAGTGCATAGTCGTGGCAGAGAAAACACCGCTGCCGGGCGGTGGTTTCGACCTTTTGTGAGAAGAACCGGCGCAGCGGTCCTACGGCGCGATCTTCAGGATGCGATTATTGTAGCTGTCCACGATGTAGATCGTGCCGTCAGCGTGGACATAGACGCCGTGGGGGCGGTTCAATTCCGTCTTGAGCGGGTCGGCGTTGAGCGTCGTTCCTTTTTTGTCCGTGCCGGCCACGCGGACGATCTTGTGGGTGGCGGGTATGTATTTGCGGACAACGTGGTTCTCCGCGTCGCAGATGAGGATGTTGTCCTGAAGGTCAGGGTAGAGGTGCTTCGGGCCATTCATCTCGGCCTTGAGCGCGTCACCGCCGTCGCCGCTGAACCCTTTCTTGCCCGTGCCCGCGACGGTGCGGATTTTGCCGGCCTTGTCCACGACGCGCAGCGCATGGCCGCTGCGTTCGAGGATATAAATGTTTCCCTTCGAGTCCACGCAAACAGCGCGCGGGTCCGCGAGCGGGCTGTTCGTGGCGTCAGCGCCATCGGCAGGCACGCCGCGCTGGCCGTTACCCGCAACGGTCTTGATGATACCGGTCTTCATGTCCATCGCGCGGATGCGGCGGTTGCCGAGATCGCAGATGTAAAGCTGCCGGCCGGCACGGTCGAGAGCGATGCTGAACGTGCCGTTGAACTTCGCCTTCGCCGCAGGGCCGCCGTCGCCCGCAAATCCCTTTTCGCCAGTGCCGGCAATGGCAGTGATGATGCCGGTCTTCGCGTCGATCTTGCGGACGCAACTGTTCAGCGTGTCAGCGATGAGCAGGTCGCCGTTGGGCGCGACGATGAGGTTGTGCGGGAAATGGAGCTGTGCTTTCGACGAAGGGCCGCCGTCGCCTGAGAAACCTTTCCCGTCTTCGCCGGCGATGGTCTTGATGACACCCTTCGCGTCCACTTTCAAAACCCGTCCACCTTCTTCGCAGATGAACATGTTGCCCGCCCCGTCCACGGCTGCCGCGAACGGCGCGCGCAGCTTCGCCTGGAGCGCGGGTGAACCATCGCCGCCTTCACCGCCGCCCGCGACAAGCGTGAGCTTGCCGGCGTGCGCCGTGGTGGCAAGGACAAGGATCGGAAGAAATGAGACAAGGGAGATGGTTTTCATGGTGTTACTTCTTCATGGCTTGGCCGATGGCGCGGAGTTGCTCAACGAACGGCGCGGGAATCAGGCCGCTCTTCTGGATGGGCACGTCGAAGGTCATGACGCCGCCCTTCGCCGCGAGTTGGCGGGTGATGGCGATGATGGTGTCGTCGGGCATCTGCGGGCGTTCGCCGCGGCACCACGTCGAGCCTAGAAACGTCAGGATCTGGAACTGTTCCTTCCGCCCTTCGCATTCCAACCACCGGCCGGGACAGGCCTCCACCGCCTTGGCGAGTTGATCCAGATTCACCTCGCCGGCCGTGTAGTCCTCGTGCCGCGTGTACCCAATGACCGGCACCTTCACGCCGGGATTGAACGCGACGATGGAGTCCGGGTTGCCCGCCTTCAGCGCGCGCGCGAAGCTGGCGAAATTCGGCTCGTCGTCGTGGCGATACATCTCGTCGGAAAAATAACAACCGTCAATCCACCAGCCCGCGACACTCTTGCCCCAGCGCTGCGACCACTCGCGGATCACCGATTCCCAACGCCGCTGAAACTCCGCCAGCCGGCCGCCGACCGGTTCGCCGGGCAATTGCCAGCCGCCCTTGCGTCCCCAGAGCCAACCGAGCTTTTGCCGCGCCACGGGATCAGCAGCGGGCGCGCCAGCCGGCAAATAGACCATCAGCCGGATGTTCCGCGCGGCCAGCGCCGCCGCCAGGTCAGCGATCAAGTCGCGGCGCGAGCATTTGCTGGGCGTGATGCCGACGAGTTTGTCGTAAGTGGCGTTCGGCGCGCAGAAGTGGCCGGAGTTTTGTCCGATGGTGAAGAGCAGATACCGCGCCCCGGTCGAGGCCAGTTGCTCCGCGAAACCGGCTACGTCGAAGCGGTTGACCTGCTCGTTCCACATCTCGGAGGTCAGTTCGGCCCCGCCCTTGCTGCTGGGCGGCGCGCCGAGGTAATGGGTCATGACGCCCCACTTGGCCTGATGAAACCAATCGGTCGGATCGGCAGCGGTGGCGACCGTCGCGGCAGTTGTCAGCAACAGTGCGGCAAGGAACAAGATGCGATATGGCATTGGCGTTCTCAATCGTTGGAAGTGATTGGATGCAGATTAGCGGACGCGCCGCCACTGTGGCAAGAATCGTTGCGATGGTCGGGGCGATGTCTGCGGCAACAGAAACCGAATTGGCAAAAAAGTTTTCCGGCGCGCTTCGCGCGCCCGAACAGCAACAACAAATCAAAGGGTAAAAGAATCAAAGTGAAAAGGGTAATCCCCGTGACACCTATGACGAGGACTCGCCAGCCACCAACACCACCCGAAACCCGAAGTTGAAGCCACGATAGCCGGGAACGTTGAGGTTGCGGAAGGCACAGCGCAGGACGTCACGACCAAGAAAGAACGACCCGCCACGCAACACACGGTAGTCCAAGTCTTCAAGTTCGTCGTTCACCTTTTGCTCGTAGTTCCTGTAATCTTTCACCCATTTTGTCCGACACCATTCCCACACATTACCAGCGAGATCCGCCACACCTTTCTTGTTTTCCGGTTCGCACGGCGTATCACCGGATGGGAAAAGCCCCACGGCGGAGGTGTGACCAATACCGGTCTTATCCATATTGCAGCGTTGGGCCAGATTCGTTTTATCGCCCCATGGATAGGCGCGACCTCTGATTCCTCGCGCCGCGCGCTCCCACTCCGCCTCGCTGGGCAGGCGGATGTCCCGCTTCAGCTTCTCGCCCAACCAACGGCAGAAGGCCACCGCCTCAAACCAGCTGACCCCCACACGTGGGTGATTTGGGACTTGGAAGTCGGGGCCGTAATTCTCCGGGCCGGGTGTCTTCAGGCTCTGGCGCCATTGGCTGGCAGCGGCAGACCAGTTCCAGAATCGTTCTTGCTCATAGCCCTTGTCTTCCACGAACGCCTGATACTGCGCCACTGTGATCGGAAAGCGGCTGATCTTGTAGGGCTGCTTGATCAAGCCGCACAAGAACTCCCTGCCTTCTTGCCGTTCTTCCCTGCCGCCCATCTTGAACTTCCCGGCCGGGATGGAAATCCACTCAATATCCGGCAGGCCGTCCTTGACGCCGACCCCGGGGCGCGGGTCGCCCAGCCGGCCCAGCGCAGCACCAGCCCGTGCACGATTGCGGGCCTCCACGCGGTTCTGAGCGACCATCACCTCCTGTAGTCGGGTGACGGTCAGTTTGCAGCAAGCAGCGGTGACACCACCCGGCCAAACGTCGCAAACAATCTCCCCTGCGATTGCTACTGACAAACCTTTCGTGGAATTTTCTGCGTCGAGAAGTTTCTTTATAACACTGGCCGCGGCCTCGTCACGCTGCTGGACAATGCCAAGATAGCCGACGGTGAGCAACGTCACTTCTTGCCAGTCTGGCTTGCCGAGGTTTTGAAGAAGGGCCGCGACGACTGGCACAATGTCTTGCTGGCCAAGCTGAACTTGTGCGATGGCGGCGAGGTACTCCTCGAAAGTCAGGTGGATAAAACCGTATTGGTCGGGGCCGCGTTCGATCAGGAGGTTGGTGTGCTGATGAACATCGCATAGGAAACCCCGGACCTGCTGCTGAGTATCATTCAGGAGATCACGCGCCGCCTGCTTCGGATTGGCTTCACCCCGCTCCCGCAAGAGGCTCTCGATTTCATTCAGCAGATCGCCGTCAACGTCATCGGCGTCCACGTCATCAAGCGCACGTTTGGCAAAGAGGCGCTGGAGCTTTTGCTCCAAGTCGTGGCGTTTGACCATGCCAACGCCGGGGTTGACGCGGTGCATCCAAAGAGCCAACGGCGCGAGAACCTTGACGGTTTCGACGACGTCGAGGTCTCGGGCTGGCGGGCGGCCCAGACCCCGGGCGCGGTTCCAACTGGAGAGCATCGTCTCTACGTATTTCTGGTAAAGCTCGACACGACGCCTGGGCAACTCGACGCCCTGTCGTTTCATCAGGGCAAGGATGGTGAGCAACAACGGATTGGCCGCGAGGCGGCGCACACCCGGGTTGCGCTGGACGGCTTCGAGCAAACCGAGGCGTTCGCCCTCGGCATCCTGTCGAGCCGGGGCAGTGTCGCCCGATGCGCCCTTTTCCAACGCTATGGTCCAACGAGTGACAAACTCCTCGATTTCCCCATCATCAAAGTCAGCCAGCGTGCATTCTTCCAAGTCTGTGACAGTGGGTCGGACTTCGCGGTAGCCGACGATGCGACTGGTGATGAGAAATTTGTTGCCGGCGCGATGGTTGAGGAAAAATTCCGCAACGCGTTCCACAACGGTGTAGCGAAGGCTGAGGTTAGTGACTTCGTCGAGACCATCGAGCATCACCAGCGCGGTTCCCTCGCGGAACGCCTCACGAACCAGTCCGTCAATCGGCAAGTCGGAACCGATGTCGTGATAGTAGCCTGCGACAAAATCGTCGAGCCGGACATTGCCATTGGCCAGAGTGTTGGCATAGGCAGAGAGCGGCACCAGCACCGGCAGGCGTTTGTTGCGCTGTTTGTCCATGGCATGGAGCAGCGTGATGTATTTGAGGAAGGTGGTTTTACCAGCGCCAGGATCCCCCAGGATGATGAGGCCTGCGTGTTTCTCGAGCAGGTCCAGCACTGGCACCGGCTCGCTGAGCCGTTCGCCTAGGCTGGCACGTTCCGTTTCAGGGACATCCCGTCCGGCGACACGGAGATCACGTGCCCAAGTTTCGCCGCGCGGTATTTCGATGTGTGCCTTCAGGGGGACGTAGAGATCAAGCAATTCAAGTTTGAGGGGCACACGATCCGCGATACCCAGACCCTTGAAAGGGAGGTAGCGGTGGCGGTCGAACAGGTAGTCGAGATAAGCCTTCTTGGCGCTCCTCAATACCTCCGGTGAATTTCCTTCCGCCGCACCGGGCAAAGAGGTTGTTGGTGAGATGCTGCTGTTGGCCCGGGCCGGGCGTGAAGACTTCGCCAGATTGATGAACCACGCAACCATCGTTTCCTTCGTCCAATTCCTGCAGGGGGCATCATGTTCTACTTTCTTGATGGCATTGAGCACGTTCTTCCATCTGGGATCTGGTTGGTTCGTCCCCTTCTTGTGTGTTTTGTCCCAGATCCAGGAGACGACTTTGTCCGTGGTATAAGGCGCGGGTGAATTACCTTGATTATACCACCGCTGCTTCTGCCGCATGCTCACACCTTCTAGAGATCCCAGCAGTGGCTCCAAGTCTTGAAAAATCCGGGCGACGTGATTGGAAAGCGGCGAATTCATACTCCGCAGAGTTTAAGTCTATCGAGTGCAATTCTCAATCCTCGATGGCAGACAATATCGGACATGTCCGCACCTGACGTGCTCTGTCACTGGTGCCAAAGACGAAGGGACGTAGAGTAGCCTCGTAACGCGCGCGGTTGACAAAACCCCCGAGCGACGTTCCTAGCGCTAGGACGGACTCGAAACAGCGAGAAGGAGTTCGTCCCAATGAAGACAGAAGAGTTGGCAGGAAGAACTGAGGCAGAGAATACGGCACATCTGCTGTCCGAGGTGCGTCGGTTCCACGATCTGAACAGCAGCCTTGCGGTTCTGCTCGGCCATGTCGTGTTGCATGGCGGGCAGGACCGTGAGGAAGGCGATGCAGGCGCGGGCGTGAAGAAGCAAACCGGCGCCGTGAGCACCACGATTGGCTGTGGAACAAGGTGAACATGAGAACCATAATGCTCACCTTGGGCGATGGCATGGTGCGAACCTACCACGGCTACGGAAAAACGATCTTGTCCCTCCCGGACGAGAGCGGGCGCTTTCAAATCTGGAGCGAGCCCGATGCGCAGTTGGGTGGAATTCTCCGAGGCCGCTCACTCCGGCTGATCTTCGAGGCCAACGGCTGCAGTGCTGCCATTGGCCTGCGATGGCCTTCCGAAATCCGGAAATTCAGGTTCCTGACCGGTGACGAGGCTCGTGTGCGCGTCATTGTCGCGAGCCACGCGCTCAGCGACGCTGCATAAGAGCCGCTACTCGCCGCCTCCGCCATGGCAAGAATCACGGCGGCGGCGCGGCGGAACGGGGCACCTGCGACAGGTCACAGTTCTCCGCCGAGGATGCCGCCGAGGCGGCTGAGGTCATCGTCGTTGTAATACTCGACACGAATGAAACCGCCGACGGCCTGCGGGTAAATGGTGACCTTGGTGCCGAGCCTGCGGCAGATGCCGTTCTCAATGGCGAGGACATGCGGCGGCTTCTCGTCATCAGAGCCGCGCTTGCGGCGCACCGGTTGGCGGCGACCGGTGGTGGCCTTGATGCGCTCGACCAGTTTCTCGGTGTCGCGGACGTTGAGGCCGTCGCGCAATACGCGCTCGGCAACGATGGTCATCTCGTCGGGAATGGTCAGGCCGAGGATGACCTTCGCATGGCCGACGGAAAGCTGGCCGTCACGAACCCAGGCTTGCACCTGATCGGGCAGGCTGAGCAGGCGCAACGCGTTGGCCACGGTGGCGCGGTTCTTGCCAACCTGCTGCGCCACCTGCTCCTGCGTCAGACCGAACTTCCCGATCAATTGCTGGTAGCCCAGCGATTCCTCGATCGGGTTGAGGTCCTGGCGCTGGAGGTTCTCGATGAGCGCCAATTCCAATGAAACCCGGTCATCAGCGGCGCGAACGATGATGGGCACGCTGGCCAGGCCCACTTCGCGCGCGGCGCGAAGGCGGCGTTCGCCGGCGATGAGTTCGTAACCTTGTCCGTCGGCGGCGCGGCGGACGATGAGCGGCGACACAATGCCGTGCTCGCGGATGGAGGCGACGAGTTCTTCCAACGCCTCGTGTTCGAACTTCGTGCGGGGCTGGAAGGGGTTGGCGCGTATCTTGTCGATCTCGACCTGCGCGACGGCATCGGCTGGCGGCGCAGGCGGGGCAATCGGTGCGGCTGAAACCGGCGGCGCGACGGGCACCGGAGCCGCTGCGACCGGCGCCGGGGTGACCGCAGCAGGCGCCGGAGCCGCCGGCGGCATGGCAGGTGGCACGGCTACGGGTGCGGGTGCCGTCCTGGCCAGTCCGCGCTGGATCAGCGCATCCAGTCCTTTTCCGAGCGCTTTCTTGTGGGTCATCGGCGGGCTGTTTACAACGCCCCGCCGCCAATGTCAAAGAGGATGTTTCCCCCCACAAGCCGCGGGGCGACTTTCGCTCTTGCGTTGGCCATGGCCCGTCCACATCCTACAGACATGGCGACGCCGGAGAAATCGGTTTTGATTTTCACCAATTGCTTCTCGCCCAACGTCGGCGGCTTGGAAACGCATCTGGATGACCTGACCCGCGCCCTGGCTCTTCGGGGCTGGCAGGTTTACGTGCTCAGTCTTTTTCCACTGACCACGCGTGTCCCATGGAAACGCCATGAGGAGATCGGCGGAGTCCGCATCTGGCGAATGTGGTGGTTTGGGCTGGGCTGGTTCCACGTGTTGGAGAAGCACCCGCCGCTCCAGTTTCTCTATCTGGTGCCGCGGTTGTTTTGGGGCGGTCTCTGGTGGTTGTTGCTGCACGGAAACAAGGTGCGCGTCATTCAGGCGCACGGCCTGGCGCCGGCGTTATGTGCGCGACTGCTGGGACCGCTGTTTCGCAAGCGGCTGGTGTTCTGTGCCCATTCGATCTACGGCTTCTCGAAGACATCGATGCTGGCGCGTGTCACCGCATGGATTTTGCGGCCGATGCATGCGGCACTGGGACTGTCGAAGGAGTCCGCCGCCGAACTGGTTCGTGCCGGAGTCCCGGCAGCGACGACCGGCACCTTCCGGTATTGGATTGATCTGAATACGTTTTCGCCGGGTGACCGGGCGGCGGCGCGACAGCATCTGCAATTGCCCGGTGATGCGGCGGTCTGCCTGTTTGTGGGACGCTTGATTCCCATCAAGGGCATCCGGTTGTTGCTGGAGGTTTCTCGGAGGCCGGAATTCGCGAAGATGACATTTGTTTTTGCCGGCGTCGGTCCACTGGCGGACGAATTGGCCCGAGCCGCCGCGCAACAGTCGAATGTCCGTTTCGCCGGTAATGTGGCCAATCGCGATTTGCCGGATTATTACCGCGCGGCCGATGTTCTTTGCGTTCCCTCGCAATACGCCGAAGGATTCGGCCGGGTTATTTTGGAGGCGCTGGCATGCGGCACGCCGGTGATCGCATCGGATTGCGCCGGCATTCGCGAGGCTACGCGGGAGGACGTGGCCTGGCTTCTGGAGCCCACGGTGGAGAATCTGGCGACCGTGCTGAAAGGCATCGGTTCAAATCGCGAGGAGTTGAGCAGTAAACGCGCCATTTGCCGCCAGTTTGCCGAAGAACGTTACTCATCCCAAAACGTCGCCGTCATCGAAAAAGCGTTGCTGGGTGACGTTCACGCTTGAGACAAGCGTCCGCAAAAGAAAATCGAACGCCGTTCCACCTCAAGAAATCTCGGCATAGAGGCTGTGGGGCTTGTGCGCCTCGTAGTCCAGCGTTTCGAGGTCCGGCACCGCGCCCTGCCGAAACTCGCAAACAACCATCCGGTCGAATCCCGCTTCTTTCACCAACAACTCCAACTCCCGCTGGTCGTAGTTCCACCGATGATGCCGTATGAACCGTCGCGAGAGCCTGCCGAGGAAACCGCCGGGTTCCTCGTCGACATTGGCGCCCCACCACTGTCTGCATAAATCACGCGCGGGACTTGGCCCGCCGCCGGCGCTGGAGGGTTGCTGCACGGCTTGCTGGTAAAGGCCGATCATCTTCGGAATGTCGGGAACGACGATTCGCATGGTCCCGCCCTTGCGCAAGCAACGGCGGCATTCCTTCAACACGTGCATCGACTCCCAGCGGTCGAAATGTTCCAGCACATGCGAACAGTAGATGAACGCCACCGAACCATCGCGAAGCGGCAACCGCTTGCGGATGTCCACGAGTTGGATTTTCGGCCACGGTATCTCGTAGCACGCCGGCAGCAAATGCAGCGCGATGGCAGCTCTCCTCAGCCACGGCATCTTCGAGATGAACGGCAACACGCCCCAATCGTAATTCAACCATCCAGCCGTGCCGTTCGGGCCGCATCCCAGATTCAGTTTTATTTCTGTGTTGTCCATCGCCAGAGATCAACAGCCGCGTACTATAGGGGAAAGGCCACTGCGCCGCCACAACGTAAACGCCAGCGCCTCAGCGCGGCGTGCCGCCCACCATGGCCTGCCACAACTCCTCCGCGCGCTTCCGCCAGTCCCAGGAATAGGCCAGCTTCAGCGCGTCCTGCCGCGTCTTCTCATAGAGCGCCTTGTCGTCCAGCAGGCTCAGGATGCAACGCGCGAACGCCGGCAAATCCCGCTCAGGCGCCTTGAGCATGCCGATCGGGTAGTAGGTTCGCAGTCCGACAAGGTCAAAGCTCACGCCCGGCAAACCGCACACCATCGCTTCGCACGCCGCCATGCCACCCACGTCGTAAACCGCCGGGTGCACCACCACGCGGCTTGATTTGTAAATCTTCACCTTCTCCACATCCGACTGGAACAGCACCACCCGGATGCTCTGCTCCAGATGCAACGCCGCGATGCGCGCGTCGATCTTCTCCTTCAGCGGCCCGTCGTCGCCAATCATGATCAGCCGCGCACCGGGCTTTGCCTTGACGACCTCGTGCCAGATGTCCACCAACTCCAACCCGCCCTTTTGCGGATGGAACCGGCCGATGAATACCGCGTCGTAAGTCTTCTCGGGCGGTTCCGGTACACTCTCGGCCACCTCCACGTCCACACCGCCGCGCACGATTGTCAACCGCTCTGGTGCGATGCCCGCCCGGATGAACCGGTCGCGGTCCAGTTCCACGATGCAGAAAATCTTGTCCGCAAACTTTCGTATCAGGAAACCCGACACCGCCTGCGTCAGCCAGTAAACCCATCCCTTCAGGCACTGCCAGCCCTTGTATGGAGACTCCGCCGACCACGGTTCCGGGGCAAACAGGTAGAACCCCGCCACCCATTTCACATTCCTGCGCCGCAGCTTCAACAGGAACGCCGGCAGCGAATCGGGCCAGAAATCGCCCGCCGAATAAACGAACGTCGGCGAATCATCCAACGGCAGCGTCGCCGCCCGCCACAGGCTGTGCAGCGTGCGCAACACGAAATTCGGCAGCATTCCCCAGCCGGTCCACCGCGCCGGACTCCACGTCGTGTGGGCCACGTCCGCGAGATTCTTTTTCTGGCAGAACTGCCAGCCTTCCTCCGACAGCAGCAGATGGACATCAACGCCCGGCTTGCGCCGCCAGTGCCGCGACAGCTCGATGAAAATACGGTCCCCGCCGCTGAAACCTTTTCCCTGCGCCCAGTTCGCGACGATGTACACCTTCGTCATCGCGCCGCCAGCCGGCGATGCCGGAGCGTTTCCGCCCGTGGTGCCCGGGGCGGAAGGTGAAATTGTATTCGACTCAGCCATGTCCATGCATTCACTGACTGCGGCCACCGCCGCAGCGCCGGTTCCTCGCGCCGGGCCGTCCTCGAGATTTTCCACAGGGGATCAGACCGACGATGCGCACAATCTAGGCAGCGCCAACAGCGGACACAAGGCCAAACACCGTCCAAAAAAATCTGCAAAAAAGTGAAAATAGTCTTTGCCAAAGTCAGGCATACTGACTAATCCTGCGATTCGTAGTACAGGGAGGGATATAAGGGTGCGGGGAATTTTCATAAAGGCAAGTCAGGAGGGCGGGGTGAATCAATTCACGACGGATGTCGTGTTGGTTGTTGCTCCCCACTTTCCCAGCAAGATCACATTCGCTTGCGTTGCCACACAGACGAGGAACCACCCTTTGTATTCGAACGCTGGAGGGGGAACCTTCGAGCTTCGATCGTCTGTCTAGCGTCGTTCAACCGGGGGGACATTATATAATGAGTAGTTCTTTGTCGTCGTCCAGTTCATCGAGCAGTTCGTCATCCAGCGGGTCCAGTCTGCCATCGGGATTGGTTCTGCAGTTGGATGCCAGCACACTTTCACTCAGTGACAATGATCCGGTCTCTTCATGGCCTGACGGCAGCGGGCAGGACAATGACGCCAGCCAGGCGACCAGCGAT
>CAZGGF010000239.1:0-14522 GCA_964524715.1 uncultured Verrucomicrobiota bacterium
ACGCGCACCTTTCGCGGACCGAACTCTACTGCCATCGAACGCGTCAGGGCCACGGTCGCACCCTTGGTGGCCGTGTAGGCATCACAGCCGGGAATGCCCATCACACTGGCGCTCGAACCGGTGTTGATGACCGATCCGCCCCCGCTCCGAATCATCAGCGGGATGCCATATTTGCAGCAGAGGAAGACGCTGTTGAGATTGACGGCCAACACTTTCGCCCAGGTTTCTTCAGCCAGATCGCTGACCGGACCGTCCAGTTTGTTGAGGAAGACCGAGGCATTGTTGTAGAGTACATGCAGGCCGCCGTAGAGTTTCCCGGCGCGGTCCATGAGCAGCCGCACATCGGCGCTGTTCGAGCAATCCGTGCGCACGAACACAGCCTCGCCGCCGCCGGCACGGAGTATTTTTTCGGCGACACGGCCGAGTTCTTCGTTGATCTCGGCGATGATGACCTTCGCGCCTTCACGAACAAACGCCTGTGCAGCGGCGAAACCGATGCCTCGCCCCGCGCCCGTGATGATTGCCACTTTGTCCTTCAGTCGTTGCATGGTTATCGCTCCGGCGTTGCATCAAAGGTCAATACTTCGAACGGTTTCAAGTTGAACGAGTGGCGTTGACCCGCCGTTGCCCGGATCGGCGCGTCAGCCTTCTCTGATTTCCACGCGCTTCGGCGCGCGTAGGTCCGCGCCGCGCCATCTGGCAGTTCGAACGCTTCGGCGATGTCGAGCACGATGGCCGCAGGTTGATCCGATGGGTTGCGAAGCGACAGGATGCCCTTCCGTTTCAACCACGAGGCCCAGCCGTAAACTTCCGCCTTTCCCGGATCTCCGCCGACCCAATGCGTATCGGCCAGCACGTCGGCGTTTGCGCGAGACCATTTCGCGGTCTCGGCCAGAGTGTCCCAAGCCGCGGTGGTCATCAATTCAGGCGAGATGTAGAGTTCCTGCACGTTCGCCCCCGATGCGAAGAACGAGCGAATCTCGTCGAGCATGTCCCGCTCGTCGAAGGTCTTCACGCGGCCGCCGCCGTTGATCATGATGCCATGAATCATCAGGGAGGAAATCGGATAGAGCGGGCCGTTGACGAGCACGCGGTTGTGCACCTCGAAATCCCGATACGTGATCCACTGCTGCCGCTCGGAGCCTTTGGCGCCGGCGATGCCCGTGTCGCCGCCGCCGCGCCAGATCGAGTCCGCGCGCAACAGCCAGAACGGAGAGGCCCACGTCCCGGATGAGGGATTGATGAACACTTGAGGATCAGCCTCCCGCAATTCCCCCAGCAAACGCCAGAGCGCTTCGACGTCGCTGCGATACTCACCCGCTCCCGCGGGGCTGTTGGACCCGGCAAAGCCGTCGAACTTGTAATACTTCACATCGTGATCACGCAGCAGGTTCATGCATGCGGCCCGGAACCGCGCGTAATAGCGTGGTCCGGCCAGTGACAGGCCGCCCTGGTTCGTTTCAAGACCCTGCTGCCGTCCGCACTTCACGCGCGCCGCCTTGCATGGGTAACCACCCCATGGCGAGAACCAGATGCCCATGTGGGACTTGAATTTTTCCGCGACTTCGATGAGCGGCTTGAAGCCATTCGGAAATCCATTGTGGAATTGCCAGACAAGGTTTTCGTCGTCCCATTCGTAGTCGTGCACAAAAGCGTCGAGTTGGACGCCGCGCCGCCCAACCAGTTCATGGCCGACGCGCTCCATCAGCTCACGCCAGCGTTGTTCCTGGCCGGCGCGAAACCCGGCAGCTTGTGCCGTCTTCTTCTGTGAGATCATCTTCCAGTAATCCAGCCCGAGTTGCTCGCCGTTGTTGTGGTGCAGGAAAGGCCGGAACGGATGCGCCCTCTCGCGCTCCAGATAATGCAGAAAACCACGGCGTCGCTGGCCGGGTGGAACAACACCGACGACTGAACTCAGCGTCAGGGGTTCTGCTGGTGTGACTGCGTCGTTGCATGGATAAGCGCATCGCACAATATCCGAGTCCATCAATTTGCTGCTGGAAGCCGGATGTTCGACGCCAAAGAACATCTTGTCGCTGACGGCTGGTGAACCATCCACCCGCCCTGTCACCTCCGCTTGCGGCACGCGCATCTCCAGCAACACAGCTTCCACCAACTCAACCGGCTCACGCAGCGGACGAAGTGTGATCTCCTGACGGATGTAATTGGCGCCGTCGCGCAGCACCGCGCGCCAAAGCACCTCGAAGCCGGGCGCGGTCGAGGTCAATCGCGCCGACAATTCCCAGCCGCCAAAACGCTCGCCCAACCGCACCGCACCGGGTTCCGACTGGAGCCGCTTGATCTTCGGCGCTTGCGTGAGCTTGAGTTCGGAAGCCTTGAGAGTGCGCGTCCGCGGGTCGGGCGTCTGCCCTAGGACCAGTTGGAAGCACTCGCCGCCTTGGAGCGAAATGCTTGTCGAGGACTGCTTGTGCGACAATCGCCCAAGCTTCAACCGTCCGTCGTTGAAAGTCCACTGCATGGCGATGGCGTCGTTCTCAAGCGTCGCGTCCGTCGCCGAGCAGGCGGCACGCGCAGGGCCGGGCGGTGGTCCCGGATAATCAACAGCCCTGGCCAACGGAGCCAGCAACAGGACGGCAAGGATGAGGGTTATATCTTTATGTCGTGTGAACATGGTGTGGTTTCCCGATTGAGTTTGGATTGGAGGTCATCGAGCCGCTTGCGCCGGTTTGACTTGCGTCGGCACGGGGGCGAACAGGCGCCCACCCCACCCCGGATAAGCCCTCAAGAACCAGGCTATATCGAGTGCCGCGTCGGTTTCCGCCTCATGCACGGCGACCTGCTCAACCAGCTGCTTCCAAAGCGCGTCCGCTTCCTTCTGCTTTTTTTCAGCCTTCGCCTGCACGGCGGCGGCAAGTTTCAACGTCATGTCCGCATGCAGCGACAGAAGTTTCCATGATTGTTGGTGCGCCGGGTTGCCGGTGGATGAATGACTCGCGATGATCGGCTGGAAGTCGGCCACGGTCTGCGAGACTTTCGCCAGTTTCGCCAACGCCGCCTGTCTGGCAGCCTCGTCCTTCACAAACAACATGTCGCGGTCCAGATAGAGCGGTGCAAACAAGTCGGAGAGTGTGGTCATGTATCGCCGCACCTGCTCGGAGCCGTCGCCAAATGCCCCGGCGAAATATTCGCGGGCCAATTTGTCGGTGCTGGCCGCCGGGTTCCAGAGCATCCGGGCGTGGAGATACATCGGATAGCCGTGCGGGAAATAGGATCGGAGCACCTGGCAACTCACGAACCCGTCCATTCCCATCTTCGGCAACCGGCGGATGTCCTCGGCCATGACCTTCGTGAAACCGCAATACCCCGGGTCGCGGTAGTGATGCCACGTCATGTGGTAATCGAAGACGAACGCCTCCCCTTGGAAGACCTTCTGCCAGCTTCGCAGGACAGTCATGCTGGCGTGTTCGTCCGTCGGTCTTTGGTTCTGGTTGAGCCGGTAGGGAGGCAGGTCGTCGCCGGTGGCTGTGAGGTCGTAGGGCTTGTCGTAACGCCGCGAGATCGGCGCAAACATTTCCACAAAACGCTGGGGATTGTTGAGCCGCTGTTTCTCCGGCGGCCAAATGAGGTCCTGATAGATCAGGAACACAATCTTGATCGGGTTGTTGCGCCTGGAAAGCTCGGCGTCAATCCCGTTGAGAATCTCCACATAGAGATCGCTCAAGCGCGTGTCGCGGCAAAGCGGGCACTCGCAGGTCATGTTCATCGCGTCGTCGGTCCAGAAATGGAGATAGTCCACCTCCGGATGCCGCGTGGCGTAATCGGCCACACACTGCACGATGCGCTGACGCACCTCCGGGTTGCCGTAGCAAAGGTCGGTGAAGGTCGGCCCGCGACTCAAGTCCCTCTTGCCCTTGACCAGCGCCAGGAACCGCTCTTTGCCCGGCGGCACGGCCGGCCTCGCGCCGTGATCGGATTCCGATTCCGGCAGGCCCAACACAACGCTGGTCCAGCCGTGTCCGGCCGCGTGGTAGAACATCCCCCGCCGTTTGATCTCGCGAATGCTCAACTCGTGATAGGCGCGAATCTCCTCGTCGGAACGTGGCTCAGGGTTCTTCAGGCTGGGGTAGTTCCGTTTGTAATAAGTGTTGTAGAGATCGCGCGGCAGAAGGAACTCGTGGAAGAACGTGTTCAGTCCGACCTTGGAAGCCCATTCGATCTTGTCCAGCATCTGGTCGAGCGAATAGGTCCCACAGTTGTTGTTGCCGCGGAACCGGTAGGTGGCCCGATCGGTGAAATGGGCCGCAAGGTTATCCACGGCTCGCGTGGGAACAAAGTCGCCATCCTTGCCGGGTCGAATCCAGCGGCAACCGCAAGCCTCCAGGAAACGATACGTGGCAAAGAGAACGCTCCGCGGATTCGAGCCGGCGATCACGCCCTTGGAACCACGCACGTCGGCATGGACGACGTCGTCTCGTGCTGGATCGCGCACGCCTTCCATGGGCAGGCCGAAGTCGCTCATCAAGCCCAGCTCGATGGTGCTTGTCCCTTTCGGCGGATGTTCGGTAACCGCTGCCACTTCAGAATTCCCAGCCATCAGGCCGAGGTAACGGCATAGTTCCGCACCCGCCAACTCGATGGCCGGGTTGCGGCTCTTGAGCCAGACCGCCACCCGGACGGACGGCATTTGTGGCGCGGCAACCCCTTGGGGTGAACCTGAGGCGACAGGTTCAGCCGCTGAAGCCAAAGATACAAGCAGGGCAGACAGCCCGGCAGACAACAGCAGGATGTGGGTTTTCATTTTCGTCAGGGTGTGGGTCTCAATCTCGGGTTTCATATTCAGTAGCTGGCATCTTTGTTTCACGGCATCGGCAGTAGTCTGTGTGTGGCGTGTTTGCAGTGCTGTGTGCTCACCGCACGGTGTAGCCGCCATCAAGCACCAAGTCATGGCCGACCACGAAATCGGATGCCTCGGCAGCCAGATAGAGCACCGCGCCCTGCATGTCGTGGGCTTCAGCCACATGATCAATCGGAGCGGTCTTCAAGAACATCGGCACCACTTCCGGAAACAGGTCAGGGGTTCGGGTCACGCCAGGACTTATGCAATTGACCCGAATCCCGTGCGGAATCCACTCAGCCGCGAGGCATCGTGTGAGATGGCTCACGCCGGCCTTGGAAATGCTGTAAACCGCCTGTGGATCCGGCCACACGATCCGTCCGCAAATCGAGGAGACATTGATGATCTTCCCGTAGTGCCGTGGCTGCATGGCCCGGGCCTCGGCTTGGGCGCAAAAGAAAGTGCCGCGCAGGTTCGTGTTGATGACATGGTCCCACTCCCCCTCGGTCACTTCCATGGCTGGCTTGATCGGAATGGCAACGCCCACGTTGTTGACCGCGATGTCCAACCGGTCCCAAGCCGTCATGACCTCGGCGACCATGCGTGTCGCTTCCATGGCCTTGCTGACATCCACCGTGATTGCCATGGATTGACGGCCCCGCGATTGGATTTCCGCCGCCACCCGTTCGGTCTTCTCCCGACTGATATCTGCGATGGCCACATCCGCGCCAGCCTCAGCCAGCGCATGCGCAAACATTTGTCCCAAACCCTGGCCGCCGCCCGTGACCAGTGCCTTTCTGCCATCCAGACGCAACCGGTTAATGATGGACATGGTTACCCTCTCTTTCGCCTTTGCGGCCGGCCCGCTTGTGATTGCCTGTTTCAGAGATGCGCTCGCGAGAGTTCATGAGGTTTTTCGCTTTCGAGGTCTGGGCCTGTCGCTTCCTCAGAGCCGTGTATCCCCGACCTTCTGGATCCACTCGCGTGTCCATTCCGCAGCTGGAAAACCGACGTCCAATACCCCGTTGCTCAGGAACATCATTCCCTCGATGCGTTTCTGCTTGAGCGCTTCCAGGCCAAACTCGCACTGCCGCTGCATGACCGAGACCGGAATCACCTGCGACGCCTTGTTTGCAAAATCCACCAGATAGCAACCCAATATGATCTTCAGGTGCGGAGCTTTCTCCTTCACTTTCGCCAGGTTTGACTCCAGATGCACGAGGTCTTCGGCCTTCCACGTCCAGAAGGTGACGCCGTCGAGCAGTTCCAGGTAGTCGGATAAAGGCAGATCCAGCAGGGTTGTGTAGTACGTGGAGTAGATTTCCAAAGGGCGATTCGCGGCCTTCAGGGTTTTCCGGATATCGCGGAGTTCCTCGACCGTAAGGACGGCGCGTTTGCCGGTCGCCTTGGTGGTGAAGAAATCGTCCAGGTGCGTCCCGACAAAATTGGGCGTTTTGAGGATCAAATCCACCCCCTCCTTGCGTTCCTCGGTTGTAGTGAATCCTCCCGAGCCGACCAGTCCCCAGAGAATCCGCTTGAAGGACCGCAGGGCGACCGCGTATTGCACGAAGGGCGGCTCAAAGCGGCCGATCTGGGCTTCCAGCCCGGAGTTGGCCTGATTCATGTAGATGTTGGGAACGCCCAGGTAGAGCGCCCCCTCAGCGGGACTCATAACGGTTCGGCGCTTCGTATGCGGGGCCGTGGAACCGGTCGGACTGCCGAAGAGCCAGAGCCGATCCCGCACCGTGCCGTCCTGAGGCAACAGCAGTTGGGCCGAAGCCGGCGCCGCCCAAGCTGATGCGGCCAGGCCGCCGGCCGTCACCGCGAAGAACTTCCGCCGAGTTAACGTATTGCCGTCCATCGCAGACCTCTTCCATTGGGAACCTCCGGTAACTATCTTTCCACGCTGGGTCGAGGGTTGTGGTTCCAGTTTTGGTTTAGTTTCGATCATGGCGACTCCTTCGATGGTTGGTTTCACGGGCCTTTTTCACTTCAAAAGTTTTCGGACGCTCGCGGCGATCCTGGGCGTCGAGAGGCCGTATTCGTCCAAAAGCCATTCGTGAGTGCCCACCTTGCTGACGTAGAGATCCGGCAGGCCGATGCGCAGGAATTTCTTCGGCATCACGCCCTCGTCGCAAAGCACCTCGGCCACTGCGCTGCCCATGCCGCCCTGCAACTGGTGTTCCTCCACCGTGATGATTGCGCCCGTCTCGCGGGCCGCCCGCACTATGGCGCCGCGGTCAATCGGCCTGACCGTGTGCAGACTGACCACCCGACAACGAATGCCGCGTTTCTCCAGAGCCTCGGCGGCGGGCAACACCTGATTGCCGACGGTGCCGGTGAAGAAGATCGTGGCATCACTGCCATCGCGGACCTGAATGGCTTTGCCGAGCTTGAATGCGATCCTGCCTTCATGCACCGGCGGTTCTTTCTTGTAACCACACCGGTAATAGAACGGCCCGTCGTGCGCGATCATGGCGTGGACACCTGCTTCGGCCTCCGCGAAATCGCAGGGGCAGAACACCACCATGCCCGGCAACGCGCGCATGATGGCAATGTCCTCGGTAGCCTGATGGCTGACGCCCAATGGCCCGTAGGCCAGTCCGCCGCCGATAATGACGATCTTGACGTTGGCGCCGTGATAGCACACGTCGTTGCGAATCTGTTCCAGGCAACGCAGCGTCGGGAAGTTGGCAATGCTGTAGGTGATGGCGATGTTGCCTTCCATGGCCACGCCGCACGCCACGCCGGTCATGTTCTGCTCGGCCACGCCGCAGTTGAACCACCTGTCCGGAAAGGCGTCGCGGAACGGCTCGATCTCGCCGTAGCCGATATCCGCGAGGATCATCCAGATGCGCTTGTCCTTCTTTGCGATGTCGACAAGGACACGGTTGAAAAGGCTTCTCATGTTATTGCGCTCCTATCTCGCTCAGCGCCCGAGCCAGTTGTTCGTCGCTCACCGACCCGTAGTGGCAACTCACGGTGTTCTCCATCCAACTGACGCCTTTGCCTTTGATGGTGTGGCAGATGAGCCAGGATGGTTTGCCTTGCTCGAACGGCAGCTTGTGCAGTGCCTTGTCCACGGCCACGACGTCGTGGCCATCCACTTCCTTCACCGCCCAGTGGCAGTCCTCCATCTTTCGAGCGAAAGGTTCCAGGTCGAGCACATCCTTGGAGAGGCCCAGCGCCTGGACCTTGTTGTAGTCCACAATCACCGTGAGGTTATCGAGCTTGTGTTGCGCGGCAAACAAGAGGGCCTCCCACGTGCTCCCCTCGTTGCAGTCGCCGTCGCTCATCAGGCAGATGATCCGGTGCGTCTTGTCCGCGTGGCGTGCCGCCAACGCCATGCCCACCGCCACCGGCAGGCCATGCCCGAGCGAACCGGTCGAGAACTCGACGCCGGGCACGTAGTGGCTGATATGCCCCATGAGTTTGCCCTCGTCCCGATAGTAACCCTCGAACCACTGCTTCGGGAAAAATCCCAGTTCTCCAAGCACGGCATATACGGCACATCCACCGTGTCCCTTGCTCAACACGAACCGGTCACGCCCGTCCCAACGCGGGCGTTTGGGATCCACCCGCAGGATGCGTTTGTAGAGCACGCACAAAATCTCTGCCATGGACAACATGCTGCCCACGTGTCCGCTCCTCCCGCGGTGCGTCATCTGCAAGCAGTGCCCGCGCACCGTCCGCGCGAGCCGGTTGCATTCCTCAACCCAGTTTCCCACCGGAGCTTCGCAAGTTTCACGTTTTTTCATAAGGTTGTGTGTCCTTCAGCCATGTGGCGCAACGCGTTCACGATATCGTCCACCTCCGGGATGACAGCATTCTCCAGCGGTTTCGAGAAAGGTATGGGGAGATTCCTGCCGCCAACGATCTTGGGGGCTTGTTTGAGCAGGTCGAAGGCGTTTTCGGTCACCTGGCGCACAATCTCCGCGCCGACGCCACAGCAGGAGGGAGATTCGTGCACGACCATCAAACGGCCGGTCTTACGCAGCGAACGCAGGATCGAGTCCAGATCGAACGGACACAACGTGCGCGGGTCAATCACCTCGACGCTGATCTCGCCTTCAAGTTTGGCCGCAGCCTCCAGCGCCCGATGCGCCATCAACGAGTAGGCCACGAGGGTGACGTCGGTGCCCTCGCGGCGCACGGCGGCCTGACCCAGTGGGATGGTCCATTCGCCTTCGGGCACTTCGCCTTCCAGGTCGTAGAGACCTTTGTGCCAGAGGAACATCACAGGGTTGTTGTCGCGGATGGAGGTCTTGAGCAGTCCTTTGCAGTCGGCAACCGTCGAGGGCATGACGACCTTGAGCCCCGGTGTGTTCAGGAACCATGCTTCCAACGATTGTGAGTGCTGGGCCGCTTCGCTCGTCCCCGCACCGCATGGGGCGATGATCGTCATGGGCACACTGAACGCGCCGCCGGACATGAAACGGATCTTCGCGGCCTGATTGACCAGCGGATCCATACAACAGGTCATGAAGTCCACATACATGATCTCGATCACCGGACGCAGACCCGCCATCGCCGCGCCGGCGGCGGCGCCCATGATCGCGGCTTCCGAGAGCGGAGTGTCAAAGACGCGGCGCTCGCCGAATTTCTTCTGAAGCCCTTTGCTGAGCGCCCAGACGCCACCATAGGCGCCGAGGTCCTCGCCGAAGAGCACAACGTTGTCGTCCTGCTGCATCTCTTCGTTCAGGGCTTCGTTCATCGCCTTGATGAGCGTGAGTCTTCGCTTGAAGGTTTGCGGCGGCGGCATGGCGGGCTGAGCGCGGATGGCGGGTGGTTCGGGAGCAAACACCACTTTCTCGATGTCCGAGGGATCGGGCAGCGGGCTTTGCCGCATGAAGGCGAGCGCTTGATCAAGTCGGCGCGCTGCCTGTTCACGGATGAGATCGAGTTCCGCCTGATCGGCGATGCCGTCGGCGATCAGGCGCGCGCCCAGGGTTTCGATCGGATCGCGCTGCCGCCACTGGGAGCGTTCCGCGCCGGGCCGATGTTCCGGGATCACCATGCAATGGGCGCGATGGCGATAGGTCTTGAATTCGATCAGCGTCGGCCCTTCGCCGCGGCGAGCGCGGGCGACGGCAGTCTGCGTGGCCCCAATGACGGCGGCTAGATCGTTGCCATCCGCCACGAGGCCGGGAATGCCATACGCCTTGGCGCGGTCACCGATGTTCTCCAAGGGGCAGTTGCCAGAGACGTGTGTCGTAGCCGCGTAGAAATTGTTCTCGCAGACGAAAATGACAGGCCACTTCTTGATGGCCGCCATGTTCAGCGATTCGTGGAACGAACCCTGCGACGAAGCGCCGTCGCCAAAGAACACGACCGTCACCCGATCGGTGCCACGCTTCACGGCGGCGTAGGCCGTGCCCAGCGACAGCGGGAGCCCTCCGCCGACAATGCCATTGCCACCCATGAAGTTCATCTCTCTCCAGAACACGTGCATGGATCCGCCGAATCCGCGGGAAGCGCCCGTGGCCCGGCCATGAACCTCGGCCGCCACCTGTTCCAGCGGAATGCCCTTGGCGATCGCATGTCCATGGCCTCGATAGGTGCTGAACACGTAATCGTCGCATCGCAACTGGCTCATCACGCCGACCGCGATTGCCTCCTGCCCCTCCGAGGAGTGCAGCGCTCCGGGGAAATCGCCTGCCTTCATCCGCTGGGCGAAAATCTCGATCGTGCTCAGTTCAAAGAGCCGGATGAGCACCATCGTTCCATACATCTGCTTCAGTTGTTCAGGGGAAAAATCCATGGCGCTAGTCCAGTCGGATCAGGACTTGGCCCACGCTGATTTGGTCTCCGACCTGCACGGCGATCTCCGCGACCGTGCCGGAGCCGGTTGCCTCGATCTCGATGACGGCCTTTTCCATTTCCACAGCCATCACCGGATGTCCGACAACCACCGGGTCGCCGATTTTCGCGAAGATTTCGCTGACGGTGCCGGGATCGCCGGCGTCATTCAGCTTCGGCATGACAATTTGCATTCGATCTCCTTTCCGGCGCGCGTGTGGGTTTGCATCGGCCAGCAGATTAGGCAAACCGCAGCCTTCCCAAAAGCATCCCGTGTTGCGATAATCCGCAAATCAGTTGCGGTTATCGGCATCATGTATCGCACAGAAGAATTTCAGAGAGCCGGCATCGGCGTATTCCCGATGAGCGCGGGCACGCACATCGGCAAGGGAGACTGGGTAGCCCAGCGCCTGATCCACAGCGGCATGGGGGTCAGCTTTGACATTGACGGAACCGACTACGAGCGGTTGGAGCACGGCGAATTCTTCGTGCATCCGGGCGAAGTCATCTGTCACTGGCCGCTCATTTGGCACGAGGTCACCGAATACCAAGGCAAGCCGTTGCAGACGATCTGGTGCGAGTTGGGAGGGCCGGCTGTGCCGCAGATTGCGTGTTTGTTTGGTGTGGCACGGCAAGCGCCCATTGTGCGGCCTGCCAAGCCAGCGGAGGTTTATACCCTTTTCAAGGAGATCGTTGCCGGGTTTCATTCTCCCACGCCTCTGCATCCCGGCCACTTCCTGCGACGGCTTTGTCGGGTGGCGGAGTTGTGCAGCGAAGGCGCGGTCGGGTCCGCGTCAGTGCGCCGAACCCCTGAAACGCTGGTCCAGCGCGCCATTCGCGTTTGCGAAACGGGCATGTTGACCTTCCCAACCGTGGCGGAGTTGGCCAAGCGACTCGGAGTCAGCCAGAGTACACTGCTGAACGCCTGCCACCATGAGCTGCGGATCAGCGCCGTCGAACTTATCGTCCAAATCAAGTTGCAGAAGGCCAAGGAACTTCTTCGCACCACAGACCACAAGCTGCTGCACATCGCCGAGGCGTGTGGTTTTCACAGCCTCAGCCACTTCATCCATAGTTTTCATCAGGCGGAACACCGGACGCCAGGCGAATGGCGGCAGCGGTTGAAGCGATCAACAGAATCGAAATTGAGAAAGAAATGGTTATCATGAAACGTCAATGCTCAGCGGCCTTGTGGGTTCTCTTGGGAATCATGTCGTGGGCGGCAGCAGCCGAGCAAGACGACCGTCCCATCGAGCTCCTTGTGCGGGGCGATGACATGGGCCACACGCTGGACGTGAACCAAGCCTTTATCAAGGCGCACACCGAAGGCATCCTGACCTCGGCCAGCCTGATGGCGCCAGCGCCTTACTTCGACGACGCCGTCGCCCGCTGCAAGGCCCACCCCAAACTCTGCCCGGGAATACACGTGACGTTGATGGCCACCGTCCCCATGCGGCCCATTCTGCCACCCGACCAAGTCTCCAGCCTGATTGCTCCCGACGGTTTTTTCCACCGCGGATTACAGGACTTCCTCAAGGGCAAACCTAGGATCGAGGAAGTGGAGAAAGAAGTCCGGGCGCAGATCGAAAAGTGTCAGGCCACCGGATTGAAATTCATCTACCTCGACTGGCACATGGCCTCCAGCGGCGGAAAAGAGCGTCCGGATATCGAAGAGCTGTTCCGACGTCTATGCCGTGAGTATGGGCTGTTTTACACACACGACACACAGGATTTCGACGGCCGATACTCCGGCGCGAAATTTTTCTCGGCAGGCCTTGAGGCATGGGGAAGACAGGTTCTGCCCGACGGCAGGGTGGCCTACTGGTGCGGGCCGGACTTGCCCGAGGCCACCCGGCTGAAATTCCTCGACACGCTCAGGAATCTCCAGCCGGGCGCGTGGTATACGATCTGCCACCCGGGGCTCTACGCCAAGCGTCAAGCCCAGTCGGTGGCGGTAATCTGTTCGCAGG
Source organism: uncultured Verrucomicrobiota bacterium (assembly GCA_964524715.1). Classification (GTDB taxonomy): domain Bacteria; phylum Verrucomicrobiota; class Verrucomicrobiia; order CAIQCK01; family CAIQCK01; genus CAIQCK01. Next base: position 12,565 of record CAZGGF010000239.1, read on the forward strand.
AGGTCAAGGACATCATCCGCTCGCACGGCATTCGGTTGATCAGCTACGCAGACCTCCGCGACCGCAAATCCCATCAATAGGTCCTGCGTTACACCTTCAGGAATATTTTGTTCCTGTAGAGGATGTACAGGAATATCCAGACGACGGCCATATAGGCAGTCGCGTCCAAAACACCCGTCCAATTTGCAGGGAACAACTTGATGAAGCTGCCAAAGAGGGTGTTCACGGGGCGTTGAAAATCAATCAGCTTCGGCGCCAGATAGATCGTGATGGAGTTCATCCCAATGACCACGAAGAAAGTGCTCCACCCCTTGATGTTCCACACGTCAATGACCAGGTAGAACAGTGCGAACAACAGCAGGCTCAACCCGCCCACAAAGCAAACGAAGGAACTCGTCCACAGGTTCTTATTGATGGGAAAAGCAAGGTCCCACAACAAGCCCAGCAGTATCAGTCCGACGGAAACCGCAACCATGGAAAACACCTTCTTGAGTGGCTGATTGCCATGGCAGCCCGACATGACAAATTGCCCGGTCAGCATGCCCATTAGCGCGGTTGCGATGGCTGGCAGCGTACTCAGGAATCCCTCGGGATCGTGGATCTTTTTGTACAACTTGCCGGGCATCAACAACCTGTCAATACGACCCGCCAGACTCCCTTCCATGGTATAGGGATCGTTGGACCCGAGATCGTGTGCGGGAAAGAGCAGCAACAGTGTCCAGTAGCCGATGAGGATTCCACAGAACCACGCGATACGGGACTTCAGACCGCAGTTCATGAAAATCAGGGCGGCAAACATCCATGCCAGACCGATGTGCCCCAGGACACTTCCGTACCGCATCGTGGAGAAATTGAAACTGATGCCGTTGCCATGGAAAATCCCCAGAAGCACCAGGATCAGTCCGCGCCAGAGCACGTGCTTGTACAGTGCCCCTCTATTCTCCGGTCCATGGTATCGCTTGGCCATGGAGAACGGGAAGGATATCCCCGCAATGAAAAGGAAGAGCGGGAATATCATGTCTTCAAAATGGAACCCGTGCCATGGCACATGTTTCAGTTGTTCCGCCCACCATTGCAGGGCCGGCCAGCCTGTAAGGACAGCCAGGGCGACAAATATCTTGCCTCCGCCTATGATCCAAAACATGTCGAAGCCGCGTAATGCATCCAGCGAACGCAGCCGTTTGACCTCAGGTGTGTTTTCCATAATCTCGTTCTCTCTCGTGGTGGACACAACGCAACGCATTAACGGCCCGGCTCACCGCGCACCGGGCTTGAAAAGCTGGTAATCCATGGGCTTGACGACCCTGCCCTTGCATGAGAAATCCTTGTCCGAGTAATTCGTCACCACTTCACTGCCATCCGAGTAACGCGTCAGGAACACGTTCTCGCCGATGGAACCATGGTAGTCCATGAATTCATACTGCAAGTATTTCATCGGCTGGTATTCGTCATACGCTTGCTTGATCGGCTTCAAGTTCTTGTAGTCGATGAAGTAGAACGTCGGCCGCCCGCCAAATTCCGCCACCTTCAACCTCCTCGTCTTGGCATCGTTGAGCGCCTGGTAGGGTTGGATGTTCTTCTTCGGGGTGGCACGCTCGAATGGGTAATCAATCGTCGCGTAGAACGGATTGCTCAGGATGATCCCGTGGTAGACGATCTGCCAGAGCGGGACGATGCGATCCATCATCGGGGTATCCCGGCCCACCCACTTCGGATAAGCCGTCACGTAGAGAGCATAGTCGAGCGTTCGCGCGACGTGGTCGCAAGGGCCTTCGGAACCGAAGCCGCCGAAAACCTTCCGCGCCTTTTCGCCAATTGCGTTCATGTAGTCGGCTGTTTGCTGGCGGTTGCAGAGGTGTTTGGGATCGTGGCACGGATAAGGCACGATGCAAGAGGTCACATCGATGTGGTGCGTGCCCTTAAGCCCCATATCCGCCATGCGTTTGTAATCGTCGTCT
>CAZGGF010000240.1:0-2785 GCA_964524715.1 uncultured Verrucomicrobiota bacterium
AGTCTCCGCCGCCCGTCGTCGTCTGGCAACGGAAACTCAATAGACTGGTCTATGCGGCCGGGACGGGAAGCCAGTGCGGCTTCGAGTTGATCGGGCCGGTTGGTCGTGAGCACGAACAGAACCATCGCGTCTTCGCGCAAACCGTCCATTTCGTTCAGCAGCTTGTTCAACAGGCTTTCTTCGCACGCGCTACGCATTTCCTCCCGAGCACGGGCAATCAAGTCCACATCCTCGATCACGACCATGGCCGGTTGAAGAAACCGGGCAAGTTGGAAATACTCGTCAAGCAAGCCCATTTGTTCGGCTGTAATGAGCAACGTTGTGTGATCGCGCAGTTGGCTGGCCAAGTATTGAATAGTGTGGGTCTTGCCGGTGCCCGGCGGTCCGTAGAAAAGCAGCCCCTTCTTCAGCGCCAGACTGAGACTGCGCAAGCGCTCTCGCTGCGCCAGAAAATCCTGAACGTTGCGCTCCAGTAGCTGCAGCGTCTTCTCGGGCAGAATGACCTCCTCGCGCTTGACATGGCGAAGCCGATGCACTTTTACGCTGCCCGCCTTGCCGGAATAGCTGTGCGACGCCTCCAGCGAGACGACTTTGCCGCGGTAGGAACCGGTCTGGTTAATGAGTCGTTCCACTTCGTCCAAAAACGTCCGCGAGAAGTTCAGTCCTGCTTCCCCCGGCGGCACGGCGACCTCCAAGTGAACGCCCTCGGCTTGGCCGTAGCGCATCGCGGCTGTGATAAACACGGCAAACGGCACATCGCCCGTCCGTGCAAGCCAGACGGCATGTTGGAGACATCGAGCCGGCTGTGTCTCCCCTGTGTCAATCTCGTCGTGTTGGAGCGGGCCAACGAGAACGGGCCAGTGCCCGTCGTTGACCAAGTGCGCGATGGTCAATGTCTCATGTCCCATCTGTGGATGGACACCGATAGGCTGCGCCGGGTAACGCTGGCCGAAAAGTTGCTCAAGCGCGAGTTGCAGGTCCACGCGTGACGGGACTGGAAAAGTCCGGCCTGCTGTGATCAGTTTCTGGACAGGCACTGTGCCAAAATGCTGTCTGAAGAGCGGGCCGACTCGATCTTTGGTTTTGGAGAACTGGAAGAACATAGCGCCCTTCGCTCAGAAACACTCAGACAAACCGTCGCGATTGGCCCGTGGCGGCGAGAACACTGGCCCAGATCAGGCCTTCGGGATCCAGACGTTTCTTCTGGCTGACAGCGAGCGAGATGGGTAGATGCGTGAAGGTGCCGTTCCAAAACCCGACGACCATGCCGGTCTTGCCAGCCATGGCAGCGTGGACCGCCTTTCTCGCGAACTGGTCGCATAGAATCGCGTCATCGCAGTTTGCGGGCGCGCTGCGGATGTAGTAGCTCGGGTCGAAATACTTCACATCCACGGGAACGCTGTTGCGTTTGAACCACGCGGCAATCTGTTCTTTCAAGAACACGCCGATGTCGGCGTGACGCTTGTTGCCCGACGCGTCTTTTTCGGCCGGCAGGTCCTTGAACAAATCCTGACCCGCGCCTTCGGCCACGACGATGACCGCGTGACGGCTGTTTCCCAGATAGCGACGGAGCGCTTCGAACAGACCATTTGGTCCTTCAAGCGCGAAAGGCACCTCGGGAACGAGGCAGAAATTGACGTCCTGGCTTGCGAGCGTGGCGCCAGCGGCAATGAACCCCGCGTCGCGTCCCATGACTTTCACGAGGCCGACACCATTGAACGCGCTGTGCGCCTCGCTGTGCGCCCCGTCGAGCACCTGGCGCGCCTTCTCCATCGCGGTAACGACCCCGAAGGTGCGCGTCACATACATGACGTCGTTGTCTATGGTCTTGGGAATGCCCACTACAGCGATGGGCAACCCGCGCTTCTGCGCTTCGGTGGCCACATCGCACGCGCCTCGCAGCGTCCCGTCGCCCCCGATGCAAAGCAGGATGTTGATCCCGCGCTCAACCAGAAAATCCACGATGACGTCCACAGGCTGCGGGCCGCGCGACGAGCCGAGCACCGTGCCGCCGTCCTCGTGGATTTCCCGAACCAGTTCCGGCGTCAACTTGACCGGCGGCAGGCCCACTTTGGGGTTCAGCCCGGCGTAGCCGTAGCGGATGCCCAGGACGTTCTTCACACCGTAGTTATAATGGAGTTCCAGAAAGGCCGAGCGGATCACGTTGTTCAGTCCCGGGCAAATGCCGCCGCAGGTGACGATGGCCGCCGTGGTTTTCGCCGGATCGAAGAACAGCTTCTCCCGCGCTCCGGCTTTCTCAAAGAAAATGTCGCCGGGCAGATCGTTGTCGCCACCACATTCCACCTGATAGCGGACGCGCGCGGTGTCAGACACAAACTGCGCAACGCCATCGCCGCAACGGGCGGAAAGCCGCAACGGCGATGGGATGTTTCGGGGACCGAGGTTGGTGATGACCGTATTTTCGGGAGTGATCATGGCTGACGGGAGATTGTTGTCATCAGCGGTCGGAGTTCAAGAAACTTCACACGGGAATTCACCGCTGGGACTGAAATGGCCCCGATCACCAGGATGACGGCAAGTTTCCGCCCCCATCCACCCTCGTTACGGGGTCGACGCCGGCTGGCTCTGCGGCAGCATGGACTTGATCATCTCGCGCTGGTTTTCGATGAACTTTTCGTAGTTCTGCAGTTGTTCTGTTGTCAGCACGGCACGCAACGCCTCCTTCTTGGCATCCAGCATCTGCTCCCAATTGCCGGAAACCGGCACGGATGAGGCGCCCTGCTGGCCGATGTACTGCTGGTATTGCTGCTGAAGAATGCTGGTG
>CAZGGF010000241.1:0-3420 GCA_964524715.1 uncultured Verrucomicrobiota bacterium
TTTCTCAGGATGATCCCAAAGATAGCCGAGATCGGAAAGCACCTCGCGGCCCTGTTTCCAATAGTAAATGTTGAGACTGTCCTGATGATGATGGTTTCCCCAGTGGCTCGCGCTGAGCGTCAGCAGGCTTTCGCGGCCATCCGCTCCTGTGCGCATATGGCCAATACGCAATTCCGACGGACACCAGTCGGGGAATGACAGCACCAGCGTGGTTTTGTTCTCCAAACCCGGTTCACGGTAATAGAGAGCAAGGCCGGAGCCAGGCAGCTCTTTCAGCAATTCCTGTCGTGCGACGTCACTGGAGGATTTTGCGGACTTTGAGGAAGTGGTACCCAGGGTTTCTTTCAGCAACGCGAGATACTGCGGGCGATCCGCGTAATTGCCGGCCATCAACTCGATGAAGTTAACGCCGAGGCCCGACTGCCGCATCGCGTCGGCGCTGGGCGGATAATGAAGGTCGCCTTGCAGACCCCGGAAGAAGCATTCCCATACGCGTTCGTAGGCGGTGCCGTGGTAGAGATCGAGCGAATCGATTCGTTTGCCGGCCGCGTCGCGATAGCCGGGTGGATCGCTGTAGCCGCGGAACGCCTGCGCAAGGTCCCAGATGCCGCCCAGCGTCATTGTGCCATAGCCGGGCGACTCTGATGTCGCACCGTCCGGCAGAAACCAGCCGTCCACGGTCTGATAGAAGCCGTCGAGACCGAACCGCACCAATTCGGGATGACCGACGCACATACCGATCAGCGCGGCGGCCGTGCGATTGCTGACAGACTTGTTGTTGATGGCTTTGTCGCAGACGAGAAGAATCGAACTCTCCAGCAGGAGATCACGCTCAATCTTCCGGCGATCCCCGTCGGTATAAACGGATTTGCCGTCAGCGTCTCGCGCTGTGCATGTGAAATCGTAGGCTTCAACCACCTGCCGCACGAATCCCGATTCCATGCCCACGCCGCCGGCGCGGCCCGCGCTCCAGTAGCCCGTGTGCAGCCGGCGGTTGGGCTTGTTCGGCGGCGGGCAAAGCTCGGGTTCGGGCAGCTTGTTGATGAATTGCGACGCGATACGAGGGTCCATGTCGGCGTATTCGCCATAGCCGACGTGGACAAGCCAGGTCGGGTAGCATTCAGCGAACCGCAGCAGGATGTCGCGGCAGGCGCGGGCGTATTCGGGTTTGCCCGTGAGCAGATGCGCCTCGGCCAGCGAGCGGCAATAGCCCGAGATCCACTTCACCTTTCGTGCGCGCACATTGGCTGTAAAGCTTGGCCGGCCTGTCTTGTAGCCGAAGATGACAAAAGTGTCCCCGCCGCAATAGCTGATCGTCTGCGGCTTGCGCCAGCGGGTCTGAAGCACGACATCCTCGGGATACTGGTCGTTTGGGAAAAGAGTGCCGCAGATGTTGCACTTGATGTGTTCGCTGTCATCAAGGCTCCACGACCAAAGACCGTGTGGATGGACCGGCTTGCCTTTTGCCCGGCACGCGGGGCAGGGCGTCCACAGCGCATCGCCTGGCGTGGTGTCAGGGATCATTTGAGTGAGAAACTCGGGCGTGATGCGGCTGAGATAGCGTTTGGCGCTCTTCTCGATGCCCGATGCGTAGCTTTTCGCCCAGGCGTAACGGCTGATGTTCTCCCGCGCGCGGGCGATGTCGGCGGGCTTGAACATGACACACGGGTGTTTGACCGTGTCGCGATGTGTCTCCCACGCAGACCAGTCGAGCAGGGGATCGGTCGAAGCGGCGTGGAGGTCAAGAACTGCGCCAATGACTGAGAGCATGAGGAAGGTCATGCAGGAACGTCGGGTGACCGTCTTGCGAGGCTCTGTTAACGATGGGTGTCTGATCACTTGCATGGTTTCTCCTTCAGAGGACTGTTCTGCCTCATGGCTTCACTTCCATTTACGTCGATGCGGGACCGAAGAACCAGTCGTGACGGTTTCGGTCTGCCGCGATAACTCAGCGCGAGTGACAACGCGATGAGCGTTGCCCTCAGCCGTATTATGATGAGTGTGCAACCCGTTGCCGACAATCGCGCAGAGCAACGGTTCAAACCTCGTCTTGGTCCAACGTGCAGTCAGCCTGTCTTATGGGACGATAAAGTTCTTGCCTGTCGTTGGATCTTTCACCACGGAGCCGGGTGTGTAGCCGGTCACGTCTACCAAGGGACCGTTCGGGTTCCAAGGGCTCTTCACAAGACCTGGGCGATTGGTGCGGATGCCATAGGCAGGCAACGCGGTCGCTGCTGGTTTGGCCTGCGTTTGTTGCCGCCCGCCTTGTTCGGTGCTGTTGCAACCCGTTACCAAGAGCACGCTCGTCACCAATGCTGCTGCAAGTATCCATTTGCTCATAGTCATTCTTAATCTGAAGTCTCGCCGTTTTCGACGGCGGATCATAGTAAGGGCTGTTCTGGTTCGCGCCAATACAATTGCATTCGCGGACTGTGGTGCAGTACCGCCGGCTTGATGTGTTGTTTTGAGGGGCAGGGGAGATTGCAGAAAATGAACTCCGACGTCATGCCCGTGACAGCATGGGCAGGATCAACGTTGGCGCTCGGCGTTGATCCTGTGCGAAGGCACCGGAGAAATGATCTGACCTACGGATTACGCTGGTAGGTGACGCGCCTGAGCCAGCCAGCGTCGAGGCCGGAGGCGTTGGTGCGGTTTTTCGCGTACGTCCACGTCAACCGGTGCGTCCCCGACGGTATGTTGAACGTCAGCGTCTGCCAGTCCGCCTCGCCTGAAATTCGGCCGGGTTGATCTTCCCCGTCCATCGAGAACGTCAGGTAATCGGCATCCGCTTCCGACGATACCTTCCATTGGAAGCTCAAAGTCCCCGGTCCTGTCACTGTCGTCTCCACCCACGACACGTTCAAATGCCCAATGCTGCCGCTCCAAGCCATGTAGCTGCCATCCAGCGACGTCGTTGTCATCCATACCGCGTCGCCGTCCGTGTTCCACACCAGCTCCGGCGCGCCCAGGGCTTCGCCCAACGTCACCGTGCTGGCGCTGCTGTCGCCCGTTGACGATAACGTCGTGTCCAAGAGTGTCACCAGCGAGTTCGCTCCCGTATCCACACTGTTGGCCGGCACCGTATGCGACAACATGCTCTTGGCCACCTGCATGTCAGCGATGTTGATCGCGCCGCTGAGGTTGAGGTCGTAGAGGAAGTTGGTCGCCGACACCGTCGAGGCGAGTTTGAACTTGATCACCTGCATGTCGGCGATGTTCACCGTCCCGCTCTGGTTGGCATCGCCGTAGAGACTGCGAATCTTCACTGCGTTGGTGCCCACCAGCGCGTTGCCCGCCAGATCGCTGAGGCCGTTAAGCACCACCGTCACCTTCGATTGATCCACCGCGTTGGTCAGGTTCAGCGTCAGGTTGCTGCTGAGAATGCTCGCGCTCACATACGTTGCGTTGGTGAGTGTGAAC
>CAZGGF010000242.1:0-23357 GCA_964524715.1 uncultured Verrucomicrobiota bacterium
TGCCCTCAACGCCTCCCGCTGAAGAACCTGCGCCTGCACCGCCTGGCGAACCCGCAGTGGTTGAAGAGGCACCGAAGCCACCACCGAAACCTGCGCCGAAATATGACACGGTCAAACCTCCCTCCCCGCCGAAACAGGACACGCATCAGCCTGTGATTCCGGTCGAGAAACCGAAAGAGATCGAGAAGCCCAAGCCGCAACCCAAACAGCAGCCGGCCCCCAAACCTCAACCGAAATCCGAAATAACCAGCAAGGTCAAGACCTCCACCACGCTGATACAGCGGCCCAAAAATGGTGTGCCGAACTCCAAAGCGGTAAACAGCAAAGGCACGGGCCCCGCCGACAGCAAAGGCAAGAGCACCAAACAGGCGGCTCGCAGTTTCAACGCGGACAGTTTCAAGAGAGGCATGCTCAACAGGCTCGGCTACGGCTCGTCTGGTGGCACCGGTCCCGGCACCGGCATTGGCAGGCTGTCAGGCCCGGGAAAAGGCCGTGGTCCTGGCCAATATGCAGGCGCGGGCTCCGGTCCCGGCTCAAGACCCGGCACAGGCTCGGGACCTGGCACAGGGCCCGGCACCGGCGGGGGCCTGCCGTCAGAGTTCGGCTGGTATTATCTTTTGATCAAGGACGCGATGGACCGGGCGTGGACGCAGCCGAGCCAGCTGCAGGGACACCTCAATTGCGTCGTCTTTATCCGCATTCAGCGCGACGGCACCATCAGCTACGTCTGGTTCGACCAGAAATCGGGAAATCCCGTGATGGACGAGTCGGTGCTTTCTGCTGTAAACAGTGTGGGCCGGATCCGACCGTTGCCGCCCGGCTTGGGCAACGCTTACGTGGATATACCGGTGGCGTTTGAACTGAAACCCAAAGGGCCGGGTTGATTTGATAATTTGATATTAAGGAGTCACTGATGAAATACCGAATGTGGAGTCTTTTGTTCTTGTGTGGAGCTGCAAGCGTTGCCATGGCGGCAACGCCAGCCGTGCGAATTGTCAAAGGGCAGTCACCGAAGATCAACATCGCCGTCGAATCGTTCGGCGGCGACGCCAATGCGCAGCAGATTGCCGCAGTGCTCGCCAGCGACCTGGTGCGGTCGGACTGGTTCAACTACGTCGCCGCAGCCAATGCGGAAGTCATCGTGCGCGGCACCGTGTCGGGCAACACCCTCACCGGTGCGGTCTTCAGCCGCGGCGGCGCAACACCCGTGCTTCAGAAGGTCTGCTCGGGTGACGGCTCCAACCTGCGAAGCGTGGCGCACCAGATGGCCGACGAGATCGTGCGTAACATCGCCGGCAAACCCGGCATCGCGCAGACCAAGATCGCCTGTGTCGCCAACGGCACGGGCAGCAAGGAGATCTACGTGATGGATTACGACGGCGCCAACGTGAAGCGCCTCACCAACGACCACACACTCACCGTGCGTCCGCGTTTCGGCCCGAACCGCCGCACGCTCGTCTACACAAGCTACCGCAGCGGCTGGCCGGACGTTTATATTATGTCCGACATTGCCGCGCCCGCGCCGCGCCGCGTGGCTTACTACCCCGGCCTGAACACCGGTGGCGCAATCTCGCCCAACGGCCGGCAGCTCGCCGTCATCCTCAGCAAGGACGGTAATCCGGAGCTTTACGTGATGGATCTGGCCGGTGGCTCGCTGACGCGGCTCAGCCGCACGCGGCAGGCGGAGTCCTCTCCCTGCTGGTCGCCGGATGGATCACAAATCTGCTTCGTCAGCGACCGGGCCGGACAGCCACAGCTTTACATGATCCCGGCTTCCGGCGGCGAAGCCAAGCGCGTCACATTCGGCGGTTACAAGACCGAGCCGGACTGGGCAACCTGGTCGGTGTCGCCCGAAGTGCCGGACATCTGTTACAGCGCGCGCGCCGGGAAACAATTCCAAGTCTTCGGCCTGAACACACACACCGGCCAGGAACTGATGCTGACGCAGGACGGCGCGGATAGCGAAGATCCGTGCTGGGCGCCGGACGGACGGCACATCGTTTACGCGCGGACGCTCAACCACAGGTCGTCGCTTTATATCCTTGACGCCTTTACCGGGCGGACGATAGAACTCAACCCGAATTTGCGCGTTCTTGGCGATTGCACAGCGCCGGCGTGGTCGCGTTAATTTGCGGATGTGGCATTTCGAAATAATTGTTGGATAGTAAGGAGAAAAGATGAACACCAGATTGTTGATGAAGATTAGCGCTCTCAGCCTTGCCGTCGTTCTCAGCGCCGGCGTGGTCGGCTGCAAGAAGAAGACCCACGCCACGCCCGGACCCGGACCCGGCGGTTTGGAAGGAGCCGGCCCCGTCGCTGTGACGCCGCCAATGGACACTGGTGTGATGCCCGCGCGCGTCGGAGATCCGACCCAGCGCAATCAGCCACCGCGTCTTGCGGCCGATACGGTTCATTTTGCGTTCGACAGTTCGGTGGTCAATCCGAGCGAGCGCCCGAAGCTCGACGACATGTCCGCCTACATGCGCGAGAACCCGAACCACATCATCACGATCGAAGGCCACTGCGACGAGCGCGGCACGGCTGAATACAACCGGTCACTGGGCGAGCGCCGCGCGCAGGCCTGCCGCGAGTATCTGACCAGCGTCGGAGCGGATGGCAACAAACTGCAGACCATCAGCTACGGCAAAGAGAAGCCGGCAGACCCCGGCCACAGCGAGGAAGCCTGGGCGAAGAACCGCCGCGCCGAGTTTATTATCACCGGCCAATAATCGCAGTGGTTGGTTCCGCATTTGAAACGGCCCGGATGATGCGCGTATCCGGGCCGTTTTTTCCGCCAGAGTTGGAGTTTTACATTTGACCGCGAAGGTCTTAACCTTTTGTGAATCGTAGGAACGGAGAAGAGACATGAACGTAATACTCGGTGTTTGGGATCTTGGGATGGGGCAGATTATCCTCATCCTGCTGGTGGTGCTGTTGATGTTCGGCGCCAAGAAATTGCCCGATCTGGCCAAGGGTCTCGGTCAGGGCATCAAGGAATTCAAGAAGGCTACGCGTGATATTCAGGACGAGGTCACCAAGGCGGCTAACGCGCCCGACGAGACGACCTACAAGCCTGAGCCACCCAAGACAGCCTCCAACGAACCGAACAAGCCCGAAGCTCCCAAGTCCTGATGCGTGTGCCCCGCGCATGCTAGTGCGGGGCGTTCGGCAAACCTGCCATGGCCGAGCCATCCGATACGCCGCCTCCCAACCAAGAGTTGGACGAAGAGGCAGAACTGGAAACCAAGCCGTTTCTGGACCACCTCGAAGACCTGAGGTGGACCCTCCTGAAATCGCTGGCGGCGTTGTTTATCACCATCTCCGTCGCCTTTTACGGTCTGCCTTGGATCATGGCCGCGCTGGTGTGGCCATTGAATGGCGTCGCCGAAGTTCTTCGTGAACCGGTGCCGTTCACCACGCGTGACGTGCGGCATGCCGGCGACCTTGCCGCCAAGTTGAAGAATCCAGCCGACCCCTTGGCGAAGTATCTCGCCGACCATCTCTCCAAGAGCACCAAGAACAAGTTGCAGGCGCAGGACACCGCCCAACTTCCCGCCCTGTCGTTGCGATCGGACCTGACGGATGACCTGAATAGAATCACGGAGGGAGAGTGCATCCACACGCCGGAACGTTTCGCCAACATCAAGCTCAGCGACGAAGCTCTGGAATGGCTGCAACAGAAGCCCAGCGGCGGCGAACGCGTCCGGCTCAATCGCCTGCTGTTGGAAGAAGCATTTCCATCCGAATTGGCGAAGCTCAGAGAACCCAAGGATTTTGATCCGGGCAAGTTCCTCAACACCATCGGCCCCGGCGAGATTTTCATTTTCTCCATCAAACTTGCCCTTTACGCGGGCTCGATTCTGGCGTTGCCGTTCATCCTCTATTTCATTGGCCAGTTCGTCCTGCCGGCGTTGACGCGGCGTGAGAAACGCTACCTCTGGCCGGCGTTCACCATCGGCGGCGGGTTGTTCTTCATTGGCGCGGGTTTCTGCTTCTTTTGGATCATGCCCCGCGCGCTGGCCGTCAGCATCGCTTGGGCGCGGTGGATGCACGTGGATGTCACGTTCTGGCGCGTCGGCGAATACGTCTCCTTCGTCACCGGTTTCATGCTCGGCATGGGCTTGGCTTTCGAAACACCCGTCGTGCTGCTGTCGCTGGTAAAGATGGGCATCATCAGCCATGCCGGGTTGAGGAAGGGCCGCCGTTTCTGGATCGTCTTCTCGCTCGTCGCCGGCGCTTTGCTGACAACGCCGGAAGTCTTCACCCAACTTGTCATGGCCGTCGTCCTTTGCGCGCTCTACGAGCTGAGCGTCTGGGGCGCGTGGCTCATCGAGCGCCGCGAACGCAAGAGGGAAGAAGCCGCTGAGAAATCCGACTGACCTGCGCGGCACAACCGGAAACGCTCATGGCCTTGAAATCATCCTACGACCTCGCGATGGAGCGGCTCGGCAAGTCGCTCGGCCCGGAACGCAAGTTGACCAGCGATCAAAAGAAACAACTGGCCGAGGTGGACTCGATCTACAAGGCGAAGATCGCCGATTTGGAACTGTCCATGGGCGACAAGATCGCGGCTGCACGCACCGCCCAGGATGTTGAAAAGGTCCTGAATCTGGAGCAAACCCTGCTCACCGAGCGGCAGAAGCTGCGCGACGAGTGCGAGTTCAAGAAGGAAAAGCTCCGCAAGCTCTCCTGAACGAAGCCGGTTCCCAGCTTCGAGGCGCACCCGCGCCCAAAATCACACGACCCCTTTGCTTTTCAAAAGCGGCACGTAATCCTGATCCGTGACCTTGATGTGGTTGAGCAACCAATCTTTCATGTGATTCAGCACGTCGCGCGAAATCAGGATTTCACCGGCTTGCGCCCGTCGCTGCAGGTCGAGCACGCGAACCACAAAGGCATCATGGAGGGCTTTGTGTTCGGCATAGCTGGGATACCCGTGCGTGGACATCAGCTTTTCCTCATCAGCAAAATGGGTGCGCGAATAGTCAATCACACCTGAAAGCGTCCGCATCAAAACGGTTTTGCCCCTGCCCTCCAGCATCGCTTCGTACAGATCGTTGATGAAACCCACCCAACGTTCGTGTTGCGTGTCGATCGTCCACAAACCGACCTTGATGCTGTCATCCCAGGTAATCAGAGCCATGATTTCTATGCATAACATCTGGCCTGCAAACCGCAAGTTCAACCTGATATCCATGCCCGGCAGCAGAAGGAGAATCATCAAAAAGCTTGCCCCGGAGATAACCAGGTTTTAGTCTGCTCGAAATTGTCGCAAGGAGTAAACGAGACTTGGAATAGACACGTGAAGATTTCGCTATTTATACCGTGTTTCATTGACGCGTGCTTCCCGAAGGTTGGGATCAGCATGACGCAGGTATTGGAACGGTTGGGCCATCAGGTGGATTATCCGGAGGATTTCACCTGTTGCGGCCAGCCGGCATTCAACTCCGGTTATTGGGACGAGGCGCGCGCGGTCGCCGAGAAGGTGATCGGGATGTATCGCAGCGCCGAGGTCATCGTCGGCTGTTCCGGCTCCTGCGGCGCGATGATGATGACGTTCTACAAGGAGCTGTTCCACGGCACGCCGCTTGAAGCCGAAGCGAATGCGCACGCGGCCAAGTGCTGGGAGTTCTCGGATTTCCTCGTGACCAAGCTCGGCGTGACCGACGTGGGCGCGAAGTTTCCAGCGAAGGTGACGTTCCACGACGGTTGCCACGGTCTGCGCGAGGTGGGCCTCAAGAAACAGCCGCGCGCGCTGCTGGCAAAAGTACAGGGGCTGGAACTGGTCGAAATGGACGCGGCGGAAAGCTGCTGCGGTTTCGGAGGGACGTTCTCGGTGAAATTCCCGATGATCTCGACGGCAATGGGCGAGGTGAAATGCGACTCGGCGCTGAAAACCAATACCGACTACATCGTGTCGTGTGACGCCAGTTGCCTCATGCATATCCAGGGCCTGGCGGACCGGCAGAAGAAGCCGTTGCGCACCATGCATCTGGCGGAGGTGTTGGCCAAACAATGAGCACCATCGCACAGACTTTCAAGGAAACCGCACGGCGCCTCACGCGCGATCTGCGCCATCGGTCGTTGATCCAGACCGCGCTCGGCAAGTACTACGTCGGCCGCGACGAAAAGAAGGGACGCTTCCAGAATTGGCAGGAAGCGCGCCAGGCCGCGGCGGAAATCAAGTGGGAAGCCGTCAACCACCTCGACACGTATCTCCAGGAGTTCGTCAAGAAGATCGAGGCGCGTGGCGCGAAGGTTTTCTGGGCCAGCACCGGCCAGCAGGCGTGCGATTACATCGTCGACGTCGCCAAAAAGCATCGTGTCCGTTCGATCGTCAAGTCGAAGGCGATGACCGGCGAGGAAGTCCATCTCGCGCAGGCGCTGGAAAAGTCGGGCATCGAAGTCGTGGAGTCGGACCTGGGCGAATACATCGTTCAACTGCGTGAGGAGCCGCCCTACCACATCGTCTTCCCGGCGATGCACCTGACGCGCTACGAGATCAGCGACCTTTTCAACAAGAAACTCGGCAGCGCGCCCACCGACAGCCCGGAAGAGTTGACGATGATCGCGCGGCGGACGTTGCGGAAGAAATATTGCGCCGCAGACATGGGCATCTCCGGCGCAAACTTCGCCGTCGCCGAGACGGGCATGATTTCGCTCACCACCAATGAGGGCAACGGCCGGCTCTCAACCTCGCTACCGAGGGTCCACGTCGCCCTGGTTGGCATCGAGAAGGTGCTGCCGACGCTCGATGATCTCGCCCTGTTTCTTCCAATGCTGGCCACCGTTGGCGCGGCGCAGATGCTCAGTTGCTACAACACAATGATCGGCGGCCCGCGGCAGGAAGGCGAGGCGGACGGTCCGGAAGAATTCCACGTCGTACTGCTTGACAACGGCCGCACGCGCCTGCTGGCCGATGCCGAGCAACGCGATACCCTGCACTGCATCCGCTGCGGTGGCTGTCTCAACGTCTGCCCGATCTACAAGAACATCGGCGGCCACACCTACGCGACGACCTACATGGGACCGATCGGCTCGGTACTCACGCCGCATCTGCGCGGTCTTCTGGACTGGAAACATCTTTCGTTCGCGTCGTCTCTCTGCGGCGCGTGTAGCGAAGCCTGCCCGGTGAAGATTGACCTGCATCATCACCTGTTGCAGAACCGCCGCAACGCCATCCGTTGCAAGGCGCCGTGGTGGGAAAAGCTGCTTTTCCAGGGTTTTGTGTTCTTGATGAACCATCCGTTGCTTTACCGCCTCGGCGTGAAGTTCGGCTGGCTCGGCCAGAAGTTCCACGGCCTCATCATGGGCACGAAGATCGACCCGATGTATGCGTGGACCCAGTCGCGCGAAGCGCCGCGACTGGCCCTTCACACTTTCAAAGATTACTGGCGGAGGAGAAAACAGTGAGCGATCGCGAACAAATACTTGGACGCATCCGTGAGGCGTTGCGCGTCGCCGCGCCGAAACCCGGCCTTCTTTCCGGACCGGGCCAGCGCGTGCCACTCCACGAAAAGCGGCCCACGGATTTCAAGCCATGGCTGCCTGCGGTGGGCGACAGTTTTGACGAGCGCGCGGCGCTGTTCGCAAAGCACTCGACGGAACTCAAGACCGACTTCCAACTCGTCGCCAGCCGCAACGAACTTCAGGAGAAGCTTCTCGCGCTGGCTCACGCCGAAGGCTGGAAGAAGATCGCGACACATTCCGGCGAGATGACCAACTTCGCCTTCGCCGCGCTCGGCCTGCCGGTGTTGCAAACCGGCAGCCGTTATGACTTGAGCGAACTGGAATCGTGCGATGCCGGCATCACCGAGTGCGACGCACTCGTGGCCCAAACCGGCTCGGTGGTCCTGACGACACGCAGTGCCGGTGGCCGTGCGTTGTCGGTGCTGCCGCCGCATCACGTCGTGCTCGCGCGACGCGATCAAATGGTGCGCGACCTGCCCGCGGCGTTCGCAACGTTGAAGAGCCGCTACGGCAGCGACTACCCAAGCATGATGTGCTTGATTACCGGTCCCAGCCGCACAGGCGACATCGAGCGCATCCTCGTTCTCGGCGCGCATGGCCCGAAGAAGCTGACGGTCTTTTGCATGTAGCCGGTAGAGTGGCCGGTTGGCAGTTTCGAGAGCGCGTTCAGCCTTATGTTGACCCGCGACATCGCAATCCAGGTTCTCAAGTGGCTGGCCCTGCTGGCGCTGTTGTGGTTGTTCCTGCGCTGGTTCGAGTGGCGCAGCGTTTTCATCCCCTATCGCCAGATCGAGAACACGCCCGCGGATTTCCGGCTGCCGTTTGAAGATGTGACGTTTACAACCGCCGACGGCGTAAAGCTCAACGGTTGGTACATACCGCAAACCAATGCGAAATTCACCCTCCTCTTCTGCCACGGCAACGCCGGCAACATCAGCCATCGATACGAAAAACTACTCATCCTCCACGACCTCGGAGTCAATATCTTCATCTTCGATTACCGCGGCTACGGTCGCAGCGAAGGCTGGCCCTCGGAGCAAGGCACCTATAACGATGTGCTCGCGGCGTACGATTGGCTGCGTCGGGAGAAGTCCGTTGCGCCCGAGAAGCTCGTGGTCCAGGGCGAATCGCTCGGTTGTGCAATAGCCATTGAACTCGCCCGACAGCGGCCCATCCGGGGACTGGTGCTGGAGAGCGGGTTTGCCAGCATACCGGAAATGGCGCACGCAGTTTACCCGTGGCTGCCGCTGCACCGGCTCTGTTGGATCCGCTATGATTCGCTGTCGAAGATCGGCTCCGTGAAGGTGCCACTGTTGAGTCTGCACAGCCGTCAGGATGAAATCGTGCCGTTCAGCCACGCGGAGCGTCTGTTCGCCATTGCGCCTGGACCGAAAAAAATGGTCGAACTTCAGGGCGACCACAACAACGGCTTCGCGACGAGCGAGAGGATCTACCGCGCGGCTCTGATCGAGTTCCTCCGGTCGCTGGGCGGCTGACCAAGCCTTCAGCCGGTCATCACGGTTGTGTTGTGCTCGTAGGCGGGCGCGCAACAACAGAGGAACACCAAAGGTTCGCTGCCGGTGTTGGTGATGTTGTGACGCTGGCCGGCCGGAATGGCAATGGCGTCGAGCGGCCCGACGGCCCGCTCCTCATCCCCTACGCGCATCAGGCCACGTCCCTGAAGGATGTAATAAATCTCATCAGTGCCGGTGTGATAATGCTCCTGCGTTACACCGCCTGCCGGCAGAATGGCCTCGGCGAGGCTCAGATTGCGGATGCAGGAGTTGCGGTAGGCCATCAACTCGCGAATCTCCGAACCATCCTTGGTGATGAACGACGTAGTGGCATTGCGTTGAATGACGTCCATAAGCGGATTGCATCATAGAGTCTCCGCGCCGGGAGGCGAGAAAAGAGTTACCCTCTCTACACGGAAGTCTTCTTCAGCAGCCGCACGGTGAACCTGTCATTTTTCCCACTGCTTCAATCCGTCCACCAGCCGCAGGATGTTGGCGCGCTTCTTCTCAAACACGCCAAACAGCGTAATGATGAGCGCTCCCAATACGATGCCACTCACATACCAGATCCACGTTTGTTGCAGATTCACAGCGGCATGCCAGATCATCGTCAGCAGTGCCAGCACCAGAAACGACGCGCCTAGATAGAGAAACGCACGCACGCGCATCGCCATCCCCACCAGAATCCCTGCCACCGAGAAAGCCGCGAGCACGAATGGCAGCCACGGCGCCGCAGATACGCCGTTGATGAAAATGTCGGCAGTCGAAGAAACGTAAAGGGTCGTGCCCGCGAGGTAACGGATTGTTGTCGTCTGTTCTGCGGAAAGGCGGTCGCGGTTAAGCCATGCGGCCACCAGTACCGAGACGGACGCAGGGATCAACCAGAATTGCGGATGTTGCCAGAAACCAAAGCCGTCGATGCGATGGAGCATGTACCAGAGCGAGCCGTTGGCAGCCAGCGCAGCCATCAGGCCGAACATGAAGGACCGCCGCATGACTGACAACGCGGCATAGAGGCCGCCGACCAGCAAGAGCAGCACCGAGTAGTGCATCTGTGGCTCCGCGACCCAGAAGCCCAGCACCGGCAGCAACGGTAGAAATGCGCCGGTTCGTTCCAGCGGCTCGGCCAGGACGAGGCGGTTCTGTCGGCGAAACACTTCGCTCAAACCAATGCCGACGAACGAGAGCGCCATGGTGATTATCGGCCAGTAGCGCCGGAAGATGTGATGTTGGAACAACCATGGCGCTGATAGCCGCAGATGCACGAATACCAGCGCCACCATCACCTCCGCCGCATAGACATAGGCCATCCGCCCCCGGTCGGACAGACCCAACGGGTCGCGCCCCGGCACTGTTGCGAAGATGAGACACGCAAAGACCGTCGCGAGGATCGCCCCGGTCACCGCCAGAATCGCGGGCAACGCCATCGGCACCTCCTCGCCATTAATCTGGTAGATCATCTCCAACATCAATATCAACGCCAGCGTCACAAGCACCAGTGAGAGCAATGGCCTCACCATGCCCCGCGCGGCTTCGGTCCAGTCGTTCTCGCGCCGGATCAGTTTCGCCATCCCCGCCCCGTAAAGAGCCGTCATCACAGCGACCGCAGTCATCACAACCACGACGCGGTTCAACAGATTGCCACTCGCGCCGGGTTCCAACCACGCCCAACCCCACGCCACCGCACCAATGACGCCGAACCACAGCGCCGCGGATCGCATCCGCGCTTTGCGTTCTCCTTGCGCAAGCAGGCCCACCGTAACCGCCTGGGCCAGCGCGGCGGTTGCCGCCTGCAACCGCAGTGAGAATTCGGCAAACGTCAGCACCACCGAGAACGCCATCACAACCACGACGGTTGCCAGCGTAAGATTGGCCGGCACCAACCACGCTGATGACTCCGCGCGCGGTGGCACGCCGAGCCTTGCCGCCCATGCCATTAACGTCGGGCGCCAGTTCCATAGCGCGCTTGTGCCAAGCGTGTAAATACCACCAGTCATCACAACACCCCAGAGCAGCCAGCGCGGCGAGAGATTATACTGGTCAAGCGCCATGCCCACCGCGACCAAACCGAGGGCATAGAGGCCGCCGATGGCATACGTCGCAACGGCGTCCCACAAACACGCAGCCATCAACACCACCGTCGCGCCCAGCGCCAACCAACCCAGCAACGCGTCGGGCCGGAACGAACCTCCTGTCGCGTCCGCCAACAACCCAACCGCCGTGATGGCCGCGACAACCAGTGCCGAGACGAGCACTGCCACATGATGAAATGCCGGCAGCCCCGACCTGGCCTGCGTGTTACGTGCGAATACGCGGAGTTCCAATGCCAGCCATGCGAGCGAGGGTAACGCCAATGTCACAACATTGACCTCTACTAGATCGCTTAACGCGCCGCGCTGGTCTCTGGCCAGCAGCCAACAGGTCGTTGCCAGATTCAGCAGCGGTCCTGCCACGTACAGCCAGCCGCGCGCGCTCTTCCTCACGGAGAGTGTGACGGCCAGCGCGCTCATCGTGACAAACCCGGCCACCGACCACCACGGCCTGCCCGGGTCCTCACCGAACGCGCGCAGCCCCAGCAATACCGTCATCGCGCCAAAGACATTCGTCCAGTGCACGGCCACTGGTTCCCACTCGCGCCGCCGTTCGCCCGCGCCATGCGCCAGCCAGGCGGACGCGGCATACGACGCCAGCAACGTGTGGAAACCAAGCCAGTTGCCTTTGTCCCATTGACACGCGCTGCACGCCAGCAGTGACGCACCCGCAAGCAAGCCCGCGAACACGGCATGCACCGGAAACCCCGTGCCGGTCAGTCGTCCGACCCATACCGCTGCCACTGTCGTCAGAACCACGTTCAACCAGCCCCACAATCCACCGATGGCCACTGGCATCTGGTCGGTTTGGTGCGGCAAAACCGCGATAGCGAACGTGCCTGGACCGATCAGGAGCAGATTCACGGCGAGGCCAAGTGCAACCTGAAGCTTCAGCCAGCCAACGCAAGACTCCAATTCCGAGCGATGGTCACGCCGAAATGCGGCCGTCCGAGCGGCCAGCCACGCCAAGGGCGTGCCACTGATCACAATTCCGTTAAACTGGAGGAACCGCGCCCACTCCACAGAGTTGTTCATCGCGCGGCCGGTCATCCACCAAACTGAAACCGCCATGTTGAAAAGCAGGGTGCCCATGAAAAGCCATCCAGAGCGACGCGTCTGCCACGCCATCGTCATGCCAAGCAGTCCCATCGCAACCAACGCACCTACGGACCACCATGGCCGGCCCACATCCGCCCCACATTCGCGCAGTGCCAGCACGACCGTCATCGCACCGAGAAATTTGATCCACCATTCCGTGTCCGCGCCCAGACCGCGGCGCGTATTCACCAGCATCATCGCCCACGCCGCGCTGCCGAGTGCTGCGAGCCACGTGTGATATGCCAGCCATTGACCGCTCGTGTCCCAACGCGCCGCGCTGAATGCCAGCAACGATGCCACTGCCAGCAGACCAGCGCCAAGCGAGTGAATGTTGAGTTTCGCGCCACTCGTCCTGGTGAGCCATGTAGCGGCAACCGCAGCCGCCGCGAGCGAAAGCCATCCCCAAACACCTCCACACTGGACCACCCACGCCCCATGATGGGCGGGACTGAAGAACATTTGGACGCCCGCAACCACGAGCAACAGTCCATTGACAAACAGTGCGAGACCAATCTGGAAGGTGAGCAGACCGTCCGGTAACCGCTGTTTGAGATCGCTATCGTGCCGCGCCAGGACACTGCGCACGCCGAGCCACGCCAGAGCCACACCGGCAAATGTGACAGCGTTGAACTGCGCCAGTCGCACCCACTCCGCGGTACCCATCACGCCGCCTGCCTTACGGTGCGCGATCAACCAGCCCAAGGACACCGTCAGGTTCAACGCAAGCCCGGACGCGAACGTCCAGGTTGCCGACCGTTCGCGCGCGCCATGGCCCGCCATCACCAAGGCAACGACCGCCAACGGCGCAGTGTAGGAGAACGCGACGCCCATTCGCCCAAACAAGGATCCCGCTGCCGGCAGTGGAATGGACTGGCCGCTGAGCGCGCAAAACGCCGCCGGCAACGTCAGCACCAGCACAGGCACGATGCCCAACAGCAACACTACCGTGCGAGTGAAAACCGCCAGTCCGTCGGTGCGATTGTCCATTTCGGGCCAGCTCAAACTCTGTGCGGCCACCATCAGCCGTTCGCGGCACCAGACGAAACACGAAACGATCACCAGACCACCCGCCAGCAACCATCGCAGCGCTGAAGCCGCTGCCAACTCCGTGTCCCACCGGCCTGCCAACAACCACATCGCGACGAACAACCCCGCCACACCCGCCAGCACCAACCGCTTCTCGAACCGTTCCCACAGTCGCGCTGCCATGACCGCGAGCGTCGCGACGAGCAGCATCCACGAGCCGGGGCCAAGCGCGTGTGCCTGCCACGCAACCATGTTGGCGGTAACCGCCGTCCGCGAATCATCCAGCTCCCGCAACACGCCGGGCCACGTCCCACAAAGCGCCAGCACCACCGTTACGCCGAACAACACCCACGCCAGAATTCGATCCAGCGTGGGCCACGGCGGGTTGAGCAGGTTGTCCGCCTTCTTCCCGATCTCCGTCCGCCGCATGAACAGCCTTACCGCAACCCACGCGCCGCTCAACAACACCAGCGCAATCCCAATGATCTGGATCGTCCACGGATCACCCCACGGGTGACGCGCCGCAATGAACCACGGCCGATGGTCGATGCCAGCGACGGTGGCAAAAACCACAGCCAAGGCCAGCGCCGCTTGAAACGCCGTGAACAGCACCGGCCATCTGTTCAGACAAGCAACCACCAACCACACCACCGCAACCCAGAGCATATGACCGGCTGATGTCGCAGCCGTCGTTGTCCCTGCGCCAACGACGACAAGGGACGCAGCGAAAATGGAACCACCCAGCGACGACCACGTCATCGGTTTCACAAACGCCGGCCGGCTCAAGATCAATGTCACCGCCGCACTCGCATGGATCAGAAACGCCACGCGCCATCCGAAGTCCACCTGCAACTTGAACACCAGCGCCTGAGCCAGCACCGCAAACAGCAGGGCAGAGGCGATCCAAACGACGGCGGCGCGTTGCGTCCGCCACGCGGCGCCAAGTGCCGCTGCGGCGTAGATCGCATAGACCCATGTCGCACCGTGCGGGTCGCCGACGCGACCGAATCCAAACCATGTCACCAACGCCACGCTGGCCGCGGCGACGATGCCCATGGCTCGCAAGTAGAAGCTCGCATGCGCCGCCCGGCCTGAACGCGCCAGACACGCCGCGCCGGAAGCGAGCAGCGCAACCAACGCCACAAGCGCGTTGCCGCTGACCACCGAGAAAAGCGCGTCAAAAAGACGACCGCTCTCCTCACCACTCCAACGCACATGCCCCATGGCAGCGTGGAAGCCAACGAGATATGCGAGTGCCAGACATGGCACCGCCAGCAAATGCGCTGCGGGAATCTCAAACAGGCACGCCACCGCCGTCAACACAACGAAATCCACCAGTGCAACCGGCACGATACTCAGCGGCTGTGGCCAGGCGAGCACGGTACCCCCGGCCATCAGCAACGCGCCGGCGACCGCCACCCCAGTGCCAGCAGTGCGCTTGCCGGCTAGTTCCGGGCGGCACACGCGTTGCCAGATCATCAGGCCGGTGGCCAGCGCGGGCGTGCCGCCGAGACAGAAAAGCGGCGCAAGTTGTTGCAGCGCTCCCGCGATGTCGCCGGTCTTGTAAATCAACAATCCCAACGGCAACAGTACAGTGAAGGTCAGCATGCCAAGCAGGTTCAGCATCGCGTTCACTTCGGTTGCGCCGGTTTCTTCCCATTGCCGCGCCCGCCGCAGCATCAGTACGACCGGCACGGCATAGCTGGCGAGTGTGGCAACACCAAGTGTCAGCAGCAGCGGTGTGCCCACGCCTGATAATTCCAACCGCCGTACCAGCAACTGCACCAACGACGAGCCGAGCACACCGACTGTCAGCAACGCGGGCCATCTCGGCGCAAGCACGCCCGCGGCGCGTTGCACCAGCCACGCGAACAGCACCAGTGCGGCCAATTCGCGGAAGATGCCAAACATCTCAAAATGAGCCGTTCCCTCCGAAAACGCAGCGATGGCAAGGAAGTTCAATGGCACCAACAGCGTGGCAATCAGCAACACGCCACTGCTGGTTGTCGGCAGCTTCCAGCGGCGCTCCGAGTAGAAACCAATGCCAAACAGAGCGGCTGTGACGGCAGTGAACAGGTAGAATTTGAATTGCGCAATCTGCGTCCAGAAGCTGATAACGAGCGCAGCCGAACAACCAATGATCAGCAGCCCACCGATGAGTTCGCCCCAGCGGATATGCTTCTCTTCCATGAATGCCGCGAGCACTTCCGAGAATGGTTTGCGTGGCGGTGGAGGTGGTGGCGGTGGAGAAGGCGGAACCACCGGCTGCAAGGGCAGGGCCGGCGGAGTCTCACGCGCGGTTGCCGAAGCGGGTGTCGGAGTTTTCGGTACATCTGACGGTGGAGTCTCCCACTTGTCCACGTCACGGAATGGATCGGCAGCCGCAGGTCGCGGGGACGTGACCGGCGCGGTTTCGCGCACGGGTGTCGGAACCTTCAGCACAGTCGATGGCGGGGGTTCCCACTTGTCCACGTCACGAAATGGATCGGCAACCGCAGGTCGCGGGGGCAAGACCGGCGGCACCAGCGGTGGAGTCGAGGCTTTCCCCACCTCGGCAGACGGCGGCACGGTGGTTTTCGCGATGACTGGCGGGACGTTCGCCTGCAATGCGGCTGATGGAGCCGGATGCAATTCGACACGATCTTCTTTCGCAGTCGGCTGGCAAATAGGTTGCTGAACCGGTTCGGTCGTCCGGGTCGCAGGTGTTACATTGCGCTTCTGCCCGTTGGTCAACGCGACCAGCAACCGCTCGCGCGTGGTATCGTCAATCACACCAGCCTGCCGCCAGCGTTCGATCTGGCGTTCGATGGCCGCTCGTTCTGCGTTGAGAGTCAAACCGCCCTCGGACTCGCGCGGCCAGCCGCATTCGACGCAATGGCCTTCGCATAATTTCAAATCGGCATTACACCCCGGACGACGCAACGCTTTCGGCTGCTTCGGCTGTCCTCCACGAAAAAACCACGCGACAAGCAACCAGATGCCATGTCCGACAACTGTGACCATTGTCGCCATCACCACGATTGCGATGAACACTCCTGCGGAATGACTGGACATTATAAACCTCCTTTGCTCAAGGCACTCTCTGGCTGCAAACAGAGTTCAGTTCATTCAACGATCAAATCGCGCAGCGCGGCCTTGCCCGAGGGCAATAGCGCCACTTCGGCGACAAGATGACGCGCGTTGCGGGCCTGCTCCAGTTTCTTGCCCGCGCCTTCCTGCACGTAAAATGCCTCAATCCCGAATTGGATCTCCGGAGTGCCCCAGTGGCGAACGTACTTGCCGCGAATGAACCGACCGCTCGCCGGTGGTTGGACGCTGGTCTTCACGCCGTGCCAGAGTTTGCCGCTGGCGTCCGCCTCCAGCGAAACGTAAACGGTGCGCTCATCCATCCATTGGTCGCTGTCCCAAGCCCTCTGGGATGTGCCCTTGGCGTCCGGGATGCCCTCGATGCCTTTGGCCGGCACACGGCTGATGTCATAACTGAGGATGACGTAATCGCCGCGCATCAGGTCGCGCGGGTCCACCGGCTGCACCTTCAGGCGGATCGTCTCGCCAAACATCAGCGGCGCGGTGTGCAATGCGATCATTCCGGCCAGCACGGCAACTTGCGCCGCCGCCACCGCCGGCAAGAAGCCGCGTTCGCAAGCGGCAAACCACTGTGCCGCTCCATCAAGCCACGCCGGGCCGGTCGACTGAACGGATGCCCCGCCTCCTGCAGTTTCTGCTTTTTCCAGCGAGCGCGAAGCCTTTCGCCGGCTCCAGAATCGTGCCAAGCCGAACAATGCTGCGCCGCAAAGGAAGAACATCAGCGCCGCGCCGAGCATCCCGCCACGCTCACCAAAGAGGTCCGCGTAACGGCAGATCGCCCAAATCAGGAAATAAATCACACCAAACGCGAACGGCCGTCCACGGTCGTCGCGCAAGCCGATGTTCATGAGCCAGAGCGCCAGAGCGAGCATGGCGACATTAACGACGGCGACAGGTGGAATCCAATTCGTGTCCGTCTTGGTGCTGCCGAAGTCGTGGCCTGCCCCCCAGACGCCTGCGAAGGTCACAGCGAGGATGAGCCCGACGGGCAACCATTGCGCGCGCAACATCTCACGCACGCGCGCCGCCGGATCAGAAGCGCGTGATCGGGCCAACACCACGCTGGTGAACCCGATGCCGAGAAGTGCAAGAACGACAAGACCCACCGCGAACACCAGGGGGTCGGATGCCCACGTGTGGTGGTGATACCAGTGTTTCGTTGACTCGTAGAACCCGCCGAAACTCATCGGGATGAGAGCGCCAGCGGCCAGTGCTGTGCCCCAGAACCGATACGGCACTGCCATCCGGTTGCCCGGCCTGTGGCTCTCAGCGACAACCAGCAACAACCCGCCGACTGAACCAATGACGAAAACCGCCTGCCAGTCGAAGTGCCACACGAACGACTGCAGCACGATCCACCACGCCAACGCCGGTACATAAAGGCTGACCGCGCCAACCGATGCCTTCCGATACCCCCACACCATCGCTGGCAGCCACAACAAGAGGAAACTATAGGCGCCATTCGGCACGTTCCATCCCCAGAAAATCCACGCACCGAGATGACGGTAGCCGAGAATTTCCGCGCCCGCCCATGTCGCCAGCAAGCCGGCATACAGGCAGTGGATGAGCAATGTCTCGCTCGCGAGTGCGAACGGCAACACGCCGAGCGCCCACCACCAAAAACCGTCGGGCCAGTGCGCATTAAGGTGAAATACCTGCGCCACCAACCAAATGCCCGCGCCGTAGAAGAGACAACCGAGAAACGACACCACCTCACCCGCCCGCCGTTGATCGCGCGCGAACCGCAGCCACAACCCGGCCGCGTGCGTTGCCACGACCACACCGAAGACGACTGCGAGTTTCGCCACACGCGGCATGGCGTCCCAGTTGTAGCCAATCACCAGAAACACCGCCAAACCCACCAGCAGCGCGGCGATTCCGCTGATGGCAAGCGTGAACCGTGACCGCTTGCGCTGGCTGGCCTCGTCAGCGTCCTCATAGCGCGCGAGGATGCGATCAGTCTGTTCCTGGGAAACAATGCCTTCTCCGCGCCAATCGCCCAGTTCACCCAGCAGCCAGCGCCGTTGCTTGTCGGAAAGGATGCGTCTTTTCATGGTCATCTCCTGCTTTCACCTCCGCGAAAGCCACGCACCCCGCGAGCATAACATCCCCTACCCTGCTCGCAATGATTATCGGATTGAGACCGGTGGCTTTCATGGGCCTGTAGAATGAGGCGCCATGTTCCGCCGGATATAACGGTCTGAAGTCCGGCAACTGCAGGCCACACCCACAAGGCAGCCCGCAGTTGCACCCATGGATAAACCCATGGGTTCCGGCACACCCCCCGCCGCAATTAGTTAGTCGTTGTAGGCTTCTTCGCCGTGCTGCGAGACGTCGAGGCCGCGAAGCTCGTCTTCCTCGGTCACACGCAGGCCGATGACGGCATCCACGAGCTTCAGGATCACGAACGTCGCCACGCCAGCCAGCACCCACGTGAACGCCACCGCCGTAAGCTGGTTCATCAACTGACTGGCGCCGCCAGCCAGCGAGATGGCGTTGCCGCCAACCTTGAACGTCGTTGAGATCGCTGGATTGACAACCGCACTGGCGAAAACGCCCGTCAGCGCCATGCCGATGGTGCTGCCGACGCCATGGACACCAAATGCATCAAGAGCGTCGTCGTAGCGGAACTTCGCTTTCAACTTGCTCACCGCCATATAGCAACCGAAGCCCGCCACGAAACCGATGACGAGGGCCGACGGCACCGACACGAAGCCGGACGCCGGTGTGATCGTCGCCAGCCCGGCCACCATACCCGATGCCGCGCCGAGTACGCTGGGCCGGCGTTTCGAACTCCACTCGGTCAACATCCAGCCGAGACCGCCCGCCGCGGCCGCAAAGTGCGTCGCTGCGAACGCGCCCGTCGCCAGCCCGCCTGCCGCGACCGCGCTGCCGCCGTTGAAGCCAAACCAGCCGAACCACAACAACCCCGTGCCAATCAGGCTCAGCACGACGTTATGCGGCACCATGGGCTCGCGCGGATAGCCAAGCCTCTTGCCCATCACCAGCGCGCAGACCAGCGCCGACACGCCGGAACTGATGTGCACCACGGTCCCGCCAGCAAAGTCGAGCACCGGCACGTGGCCGCCAAGCGCCCAGTTGAAGTAGCCGCCCTTGCCCCACACCATGTGGCAAAGCGGGAAGTAGACGACCGTCACCCACAGGATCGTGAAAACCAGAAACGCGCTGAACTTGATCCGTTCGGCAAACGCGCCACTGATCAGCGCGGGCGTGATGATGGCAAACATCAACTGGAATAACATGAACGTCTGCTGGGGAATCGTCGCGGCATAGTCGGCGTTGGGAGCATCGCCGACGCCCTTGAGCATGAAGTACTGGAGCGGGTTGCCGCAAAATGCATTCCCCTCGCCAAATGACATGCTGTATCCATAGATCACCCACAGCACCGACACGACCGACATCAGAATCAGGCTGTGCATCATCGTGCCAAGGACGTTCTTGGAGCGCACGAGGCCTCCGTAGAACAGGATCAAACCCGGCGCAGTCATCAACAACACCATCGCCGTGCTGACAAGCATCCAGGCGTTGTCACCGCTGTTGACGGCGGGCGTCGCCGCTACAGCCTCCAGCTTCGCGAGGCGTTGTTCGAGCGTCGCGGAGGACGCGTCTGCCGCATCCGCCGTTGGCACGGCCAGTGCAAGGAAGTTGCCCAAGAGAAACAGAAAGACGAGTCCGACAAGCGTGCGACAATTGTTTTTCGACATAGTAAACCTTGGCTGAGCACGGAGCAGCACGCGTGCCACAGAAAATGACGCTGTTTTGCACCGCAGCCGTTCCTGCGGTGGGGAAAATTGCGCACTTCAACTGTGGCG
This sequence comes from uncultured Verrucomicrobiota bacterium, assembly GCA_964524715.1. Lineage (GTDB taxonomy): Bacteria > Verrucomicrobiota > Verrucomicrobiia > CAIQCK01 > CAIQCK01 > CAIQCK01. The sequence goes on from CAZGGF010000242.1 coordinate 20,119, forward strand.
ATTTGCACAGACCGGCTAAAAAACGCAGCTATGCCGACATCTCCGGCTTCCCCTACAGAAACAGGAAACATTTGACCTCGCGCCCCCCAGCGCGTATTGACGTGCTCTGACACGCAACAACACCGGGCCTTACATATTCCGCATTGCACATCATGAAATGCCGCCGCTTTGGTCGCACCAACCTCCAGATGCCCGTCATCACTTGCGGCGGAATGCGCTACCAGCATAAATGGCAGGACATGCCGGAAAGCGAGATTCCCTCCGACGGCCAGGCCAACCTCGAAGCCTGCATCCACCGCGCGCTGGAGCTGGGCATCAACCACATCGAGACTGCGCGCGGCTATGGCACCAGCGAGATGCAGCTTGGGCGCGTGCTGCCGACGTTGCCACGAGAAAAGATGCTCGTCCAAACCAAGGTCTTCCCCTTCGCCACGCCGAAGGAGTTCCTGGCAACATTCGAGACCTCCATGCGCTACCGGCGGCTCGACTACGTGGACTTGTTCTCAATCCATGGCATCAACAACGCCCAACTTCTCGACTGGACGCTCCGCAAAGGCGGCTGCCTCGACGCCGCCCGCCAGCTCCAGCGCGACGGCCGTTGTCGCTTCATCGGCTTCTCCACCCATGGCCCGACGGATATCATCGTCAAGGCTATCGAGACCGGGGAATTCGATTACGTCAATCTCCACTGGTATTTCGTCAACGAACTGAACTGGCGCGCCGTCGAAGCCGCCACGCGGCAGGATATGGGCGTGTTCATCATCAGTCCCAATGACAAAGGCGGCAAACTCTACGCGCCTCCGACGAAGCTGGTGAACCTCTGCCACCCGCTCTCACCAATGCAGTTCAACGATCTCTTCTGCCTCGCCCGGCCGCAGGTTCACACCCTCAGCATGGGCGTGGCCAGGCCGTCCGACTTCGACGAGCACGTCGACGCCTTGAAATACTACGACCGCGCCGCCGAAGTCGCCGCGCCTGTCGAACAGCGACTCCGCGCCGAAATGGCGCGTGTGCTTGGCGAGGACTGGTGCCGCCGCTGGCACGAGGGTCTGCCGGAGTGGACCGACGCCCCGGGTCAGGTTAACGTGCAGGAGATTTTGCGCCTTTGGACCTACGTCAAGTCCCTCGGCATCGTTGAGTGGGGCAAGATGCGTTACAACCTCCTCTCCAACGCCGAGCACTGGTTCCCCGGCGCCGTGCCCGGCAAGCATCGCGAGGTGGATCTCCGCCCTGCTCTTGCCCGCAGCCCCTTCGCCGCTCGCATCCCCGCCATCCTCGACGAAGCCCACACTCTGCTCTTCGACGAGCCGAAAAAGCGGCTCAGTCAGAGTTAAGAGGAACGAATGCCTGCCAAACGCCCCCACAGCTTGTCGCAAGGAACGCATCCCCGTCCCAAGACCACGCGGCTATTGACTGTCTGATTGTTTTGGTTGTTCAGGTTGATCTTTCTGTTGGCCCGACTGGCTCCGTTCTCTCAGTCACTTTCGAAGGTCTCTTCCGCACAAAACGCCAAGCATGATGCCGACCACTACTGCCAGAATCCACATTGGCAAACCTTTGGTGGGATCGGGAAATAGCAAGTCCCGGGCAAAGACGACCATGCAAAGAAAGAAGAAGAATATCATGACAACAGCGCCAACGATCGCATCGCCGATGGTTCCCAACCTCCGAGCAAACAACCAGATAGACCAGCCGACCACACCACACGCGAACCCCATTCCCGAAATGCCCAGAAGGAAAAGCGGCATCTCACACAGGGAGATGTCAGCCGAAGGGTGTTGGACGATGTATGCCACCATTTTGGCGGGAACACTGATGACGGTGGCCGCCAGAAGAGTCACCGTTCCCCACAGCCCACAGTGCCACCAAGTCAGGCGTCTCATAATTATCACCTTATACAAACATGTTTCAGAAAACCTGATTGTCGTCCTGTATAGCGATACAGAGGACTTTGGAATCGAGCTTCCGACCCGTCCAGAACAATCCACACAAGCGGGGAGCTTTCAGGCGAAACGATTCAGTTGGAAGCAAGCCCGAAGGGCTTCAACACGGGTAGCCGTGGGTGAAACCCACGGAAACGTCGAAAGACAATTCGCCTGCACCCCGGAGGGGTGCAACCGGCGATGATGTTGCTCATGGCACCTTGCCGTCCAAGTTGAACCCCTCGCGGGGTTCATTGGGTTCTGGTGAACCTCTCCGCGGATTTCATCCGCGGCTACTCATGTTCCGCCCCTGCGGGGCAGCTTCAGAGATTGTCTCGATTTCACCGACAGCGAGAGGAACGAGGCCATTGGCCTTGGTTGAAATGAATTTCAAAGCCCACCGGTGATAGATAGGCCGATGAGATGTGGAGTCTCTGCCGGTTATAGAACTGAGGTTGGCGCAATTCCATGGATAGAGAGAGGAATGTGGCGCATGCAGTGGGGTTGGTCCTCGACCGGCGAAATCCCTGAATAAACGCCACGTCGGAGACGTGGCCTGCGAGGTTTGCCGCGGCGTGGGATAGCTTGGAGAGCGGCTTGCCGCTATATGTTTTGTTTCTATGCAAGTCATCGCAGATCACCATGTTCACCCCACGTGGATGTTGCGCAAATGAAGCATCGCGTCCGGAGGCCGCGATCCACCTTGGCAGGACACCGCCAACACGCGCCGCCGGCAACGACGCCATGGCCAGGTGTTTTCGTTCGTTGGAAGCAAGCCCGAAGGGCTTCAACATGGGTAGCCGTGGGTGAAACCCACGGAAACGTCGAAAAACAATTCGCCTGCACCCCGGAGGGGTGCAACCGGCGATGATGTTGCTCGTGGCACCTCGCCGCCCAGGTTGAACCCCTCACGGGGTTCATTGGGTTCTGGTGAACCTCTCCGCGGATTTCATCCGCGGCTACTCATGTTCCGCCCCTGCGGGGCAGCTTCTGAGATTGTGAGGCTGGCCCAATTCAGTGGCTAAAGAGAGGAAGTGGCGCGCGCGGTGTGCGCTGGGTCCTCGACCCGGCGAAATCCCTGAATGAACGCCACGTCGGGGACGTGGCCTGTGAGGTTCTCCTCGGCGTGGGATTGCTTTGGAGAGCGGATTGCCGTTAGAGCGAATCATCGTGTTCACACCACGCGGATGTTGCGCAGATGAAGCATCGCGTCCGGAGGCCGCGATCCACCTTGGCAGGACACCGCCAACACGCGCCGCCGGCAACGACGCCATGGCCAGGTGTTTTCGTTCGTTGGAAGCAAGCCCGAAGGGCTTC
>CAZGGF010000243.1:0-6170 GCA_964524715.1 uncultured Verrucomicrobiota bacterium
CCCTGCATGAGCCGGGCACGTTGCCGGAAAAGCTCAAGCGCATCACGGACGGCGTGGTGGATATCTTCGGCGCCGATTTCGCCCGCATCTGGCTGGTGGGGCCGGGAGACCAGTGTGAGAAGGGCTGCATGCACGCCGGGATCACAGAAGGCCCTCATGCGTGCCGGCATCGGGACCAGTGTCTCCATCTTGTGGCCAGTTCAGGCCGTTATACACACCTGGATGGAAAGGAGCACAGCCGCGTGCCCTTTGGCTGTTACAAGATCGGACTCGCCGTCTCCGATGAGACGGATGGGTTCCTGACCAACGACGTGACGAAAGATCCGCACGTCCACAATCTCGAATGGGCCAGGTCGCTGGGACTGATTTCGCATGCCGGCTACCCACTGCGGTCTCCTCATGGTGGAACGATCGGCGTCATGGCGCTCTTCGCCAAACACCCCATCACTTCCGAAGAAGACGCGCTGCTCAGGAGTTTCAGTTATCTGATCGTTCCTGTGATCCGAACAGCACAGGCAGAGGAGGATCTTCGGAAGCTCAATGCCGAACTGGAACAACGTGTTGGCGAACGCACTGCGCAACTGGAGGCGGCCAACAAGGAACTCGAAGCGTTCTCCTACTCGGTGTCACACGACCTGCAAGCGCCGCTGCGCGCCATCAACGGCTACAGCAACATGCTGGTCCAGGATTGCGCGAAACAGCTCGGCCAGGACGGCCGGCATAACGTGGATATCATCTGTGCCGAAGCCAAGCGCATGGGCCAGTTGATCAACGATTTGCTCGCGTTTTCCAAGGCAGGCCGCCAGGACATGCAGCAAACGGAAGTGGACATGGGCGCGCTGGCGCAAACAGTCTTCAACGAGTGCGTGGCACACGCGCCAGACCGCAGATTTCAGTTCAAGCTGCATTCACTGCCGCCGGCCCAGGGTGACCCAAGCCTGCTCAGGCAGGTGTGGGTGAACCTCATTTCCAATGCCGTCAAATACACGCGGTTGGCGGCCGTGGCAGAGATCGAAGTCACCGGCCGGGCTGAAAGCCGTGAGATTCATTACAACGTGAAGGACAATGGCGCCGGTTTTGACATGAAGCACGCCCATAAACTCTTTCGTGTGTTTCAGCGATTGCACGGCGAGGACGAGTTCGAAGGCACGGGTGTGGGATTGGCGCTGTCCCAGCGCATCGTTCAGCGTCACGGGGGACGCATGTGGGCGGAAGGAAAGGTCAATGGAGGCGCGACATTTCACTTTACGCTGCCAGCAGGCGACGAACAACACGCGTCATGAACGCCCCTCGCGAGATTCATATCCTTCACCTCGAAGACCGCGCTACAGAAGCAGAACTGGTGGCGCGTGAGTTGAAGAATGAGGGCCTCGCATTCGATGTGAAGCGTGTCTGGACGGAGGAGGATTTCGCCGCCAGCCTGAAATCACCCGCGCTCGACCTCATTCTGGCCGATTGCTCCCTGCCGGCTTACGATGGTTTTTCCGCCCTGAAGCTCACGCGCAAAGAACGCCCCGAGGTGCCCTTTATCCTGGTTTCAGGCACCCTCGGCGAGGAAACCGCCATTGATGCCCTGCGTGACGGCGCCACGGATTACGTGCTGAAACAGAGACTCTACCGCCTGGGGCCGGCAGTGCGCCGGGCTTTGAAGGAAGCGCAGGAACAGAAGCAACTCGAGCAGATGGACAAGGAGTTGCATCTCGGCGAGGAACGGCTCCGGCTGGCGTTGGAAGCCGGCCAAACAGGCGCCTGGGAGTTCGACATGATCAGCGGCACATCCTGGCGGACGCCGCGGTGTGATCAGATTTTTGGTTACGATTCCCCGCCGCCCGAATGGAACTACGAGATCTTCTTGAAACACGTCGTGCCCGGGGACCTTGAGCGAGTCAAACGCAGTTTCGCACAGGCATCTCCCACCGACCTGTTGAGTCTCGAATGCCAGATTGCCCGGCCGGGACAGGAACCGCGCTGGATTGCGATCCAGGGACGCGTCAGATGCAACATGGAAGGAGAGCCCGTCCGGCTGATGGGCACGGTAAGCGACATCTCCGAACGCAAGTTGATGGAAAGAGCGTTGCGCGAAAGCGAGCGACATTTCCGCCTGCTGGCTGACAACGTGAGCGACGTGATCTGGACCATGGACGCAACGGGCCGGTTCACCTATATCAGTCCATCGATCCAACTATTGCTCGGCTACTCCGTGGAAGAAGCCTTGTCGCTCACCATGGAACAAATGTTGGCGACAACATCAGCCACGCTGGCCCACCAGACGCTGGACGAGGTTATTCCCAAGATGCAATCGGGCGAACGGGTGTCCGAGACCCTCGAATTGAATTTCACTCGCAAGGACGGCTCGACGGTATGGTGTGACGTCAGTTGCAGCGGCATGTTCGATTCGTCCGGCGGATTTGTTGGCATCGTGGGGGTCAGCCACGACATCACCGAGCGCAAGCAGGCCATCGAGTCCCAGATGCGCCTCGTCACGGCCTTGGAACAAGCGGAGGAGATTATCGTTATCACCGATATGCAAGGCACGATTTTCTACGTCAATCCCGCTTTCGAACGGATCACCGGCTACACGCGGCAGGAAGCCATCGGGCAGAATCCGCGCATCCTCAAGAGCGGCAGGCAATGCGCCGCGTTTTACCAACAAATGTGGGACACGCTCACACGTGGTGAAGTCTGGCGCGGCCGACTGACCAATAAGCGCAAGGACGGCTCCTTCTACCAGGAAGATGCCATCATCTCGCCCGTGCGAGACGGGATGGGCCACATCGTCAACTACATCGCCCTCAAGCTCGACGTGACCCACCAACTTGAGCTCGAAGCCCAACTGCGCCAATCGCAGAAGCTGGAAGCCATCGGCACTCTGGCTGGCGGCATCGCCCACGAGATCAACAATCCCGTCAACGGGATCATGAACTACGCCCAGTTGATCACCGACGAGTTGCCGGCAGACCACCGCGCGTGGAGATATGCCAACAAGATCATGAAGGAGACCGACCGGGTGGCGCTGATTGTCCGCAACCTCCTGTCCTTTGCGCGGCAGGACAAGCAGGGTAGCAGTCTGGCCAATCTAAATGTCATCATCAACGCAACCCTCTCGCTCATCCAAACCGTGATACGGCACGACCAGATCAACCTGATCGTGGAGGTCCCACCGGGACTGCCCCAGATGGTATGCCGCAGCCAGCAGATAGAACAGGTATTGATGAACCTGCTGACGAATGCGCGGGACGCGTTGAATGAGAAGTACCCGGCCTACCACGAGGACAAGATCATCCGCGTCAGCGCGCATCTGTTTGAGAAGAGCGGCAAATCGTGGGTGCGAACGACGGTGGAAGACCATGGCAATGGGATACCTGCGGAGATTCGCGACCGGATCTTCGACCACTTTTACACGACCAAGCCGACGGGCAAGGGGACGGGCTTGGGGCTCTCCATCAGTCACAGTCTCATTGAAGAGCACGGCGGCAGACTGCTTCTGGAAACGGAAGTGGGCCGCTACGCCCGTTTCCACATGGACCTGCCACTTGAAGGAGGAAGCCGGTCATGAAACCGCAGGATATCAGATTCCGGTTGGGCGCGGCGTTTGGCCTGCTGGTGATGGTGCTTGTCTGCGTCGCCTGGCAAGGAGTGAGCCATTTGAGCCGGTTGCATCAGCAGATGCATTCCATCGTCAATGACAAGTTGGTGAAGCTTCAATTGGCTGTCGAAGCGCGATATCACACCGCTCTGAATAATCGGATTACCACGCAGGTTTTCCTGTTGGAAGACCGGGAAGAAATCAATCGATTGCTTGCATTTCGTGAGCAGAACAGCAACCGAATCACGGAACTGTATCGAAGCATAAAGGAGAAGCTGAGTTCACCGAAGGAAAAGCAGCTTTTCGCTGTGATCGAAACCACCCGGGCGGCTTACGTCGGGAGCTACAAACAAGTCCTCGCGAAGCTACTGGAGGAGCGCAAGCCCCGCGAGGCCCATGACATCATGGTTAAGAGCACACTGCCGCTCCTCACAGCCTATTCAGCCGCCTCGACTGATTTCGTCCGGCACGAGGATGACGAAATGAACCGCGTGGCCCGGCAGGCTGATGCCGATTTTGGCGCCGCCCAGCGACAGTTTCTGTACTGGGTCATTTTGGCAAGCTTGATCACCGCGGCCATCGCCGTGTTTTCAACCTCGCGTGTGGCTCGGGAGATGAACAATCGCTTGCGTGCCGAGCAATCCCTGCAACAAGCACACGATCGACTGGAGCAGCGGGTGCAGGAACGCACAAAGGAATTGTCCGAGGAGATTGTGGAGCGCAAGTTGACCGAGCAAGCGCTTCGCGACAGCGAAGAGAAGTTGCGGGTCTTGAGCGCGGGCGCCCAGGACGCCATCCTGATGATGGATCACGAAGGGATGGTGACGTTTTGGAATGCAGCTGCGGAGCGTCTCTTCGGGTACTCACCCGCAGAAGTCTTCGGCCGGAGTCTCCACAAGCTGATTGTGCCTCCGCGTTTCCTCTCCGCCCACCGCGAATCATTCCCCAGGTGGCGGGAAACAGGGGAAGGCGAGTTCATCGGCAAGACGCTCGAAATGGCCGCCCGGCGCAAGGACGGCTCGGAGTTCCCGATGGAACTATCGTTATCCAGCGTCAGAGTTGGCGGGCACTGGGCTGCGATCGGCATCATTCGCGACACCACCGAGCGGAAGAGGGCTGCCGAGGCGATGGCAAGGAGTGAAGCGAAATACAGGACTTTGTTTGAATCATCGTGCGACGCCATCATGATGTTCTTTCCGCCTGACTGGAAGTTCGCGAGCGCAAACGGTGCGACTCTCGCGATGTTCAAGGTCAGGAATGAAAGCGAACTCACCTCAATGGGTCCGTGGGATGTCTCGCCGGAGCGGCAACCGGACGGGGAATCATCCATGGACAAAGCGAGGCGGATGCTCGATAAGGCGATGGAACAAGGAAGCCTTTTCTTCGAATGGGACCACCGACGGCTCGATGGAGAGGTTTTTCCGGCGACGGTACTGTTCACCCGCATGGAGTTGGATGGAAAGACGGGGCTTCAGGCGACAATCCGCGACGTGACCGAACACAGGCGGGCGGAGGAAAAACAACGGGAGCTTGAATTGCGCCTGCACGAGCAACAGAAGATGGCAGCCATTGGCACGCTCGCAGGTGGTGTGGGGCATGAAATCAACAACCCCATCTTCGGCATCATCAATTATGCGCAGTTGATCCAGGACAGGCTGCCGACGGACAGTCCGCTGCAGAAGTTCGCCATCGCCATTGGCCGCGAAGGCAACCGGGTCGCGAGGATCGTCCAGCAACTGATCGAGTTTGCTGAGCAGAAAACAGAGCCGCATACCCCCGCCTACATGGCAGACATTGTGAACGCGGTGTTATTGCGGGTCGCGAGCGCTTTTCAAGGCGATCAGATCGCGGTCCGGGTGGACGTGCCCAACGATTTGCCCGCGATCCCATGCAGTGACCGGCAGATCCAGCAGGTCCTGATGAACCTGCTGACCAATGCGCAGGAGGCGTTGAACGCAAAATATCCCGGAACGGATACGGACAAGATAGTTGCGATCAACGCCCGGGAGGTCGGGAAGGATGGAAAACGATGGCTGCGCGTCACGGTGGAGGATCATGGCGTTGGCGTTCCGCCGGAAATTGCCCAACAAGTGTTCGACCCGTTTTTTACCAGCAAGGATCGCAGCCAGCACTCCGGTTCGGGGCTGTCCATGAGCGCCGCCATCATCCGGAATCATGGCGGTCGGCTGGCTGTGGAAAGTGAGCCGGGGCGATACACGCGCTTTTATTTCGATCTTCCGACGCCGGAATCGAAGACGACATAAGAGGACCATATCTTGTCAGGCGTGTTGATCGTCCTGCCTGCAATCGCGACGCGCAACTGGCTCTGAACGTTCTCCGCCGGGTTTGCGCCCTCTTCGGTGTTTGAACTGAATGCCCCCAGAGCTTACTTCACTTCGACGAATTTCTCTTTTCGCGCGCCACAGATCGGGCATTTGTCGGGCGCTTCGCCAACGACGGTGTGGCCGCAGATTTCGCAGACGTGGATCGGCGCCGTCGGCAGATCCTTGCCGCTCCCCACGACTGCAGCCGCTTCGGAATAGAGTTTATGATGGACTTCCTCGACAGCCATCGCGTTCTTGAA
>CAZGGF010000244.1:0-5193 GCA_964524715.1 uncultured Verrucomicrobiota bacterium
CAACGCGGGCAAACTGTGGGGTCGATTGGAATTCCACTACATGGAAGCGCACTGTTCCTGTTTGGACGCGCGTGCCGAGGCGGACAGTGATGGCGGTTTCGGAGCCGCTCTCGAACTCCATCAGCTGATCCAACCAGCGATTCGTCGCGACGACACCCGCGGTCCAGGTCACCGGCACGAACGCTGGCACGAGTGGGTTCTCACGCGCCGTGTTGAGGTGCAATCGTTGGTTCAACGTTTTGCCGTGCACGTAAATCAGCACCTTGCCGGCTTCGATCTTCACTTTCAGTGTCAGCCGATAGCGCGTGTGCGGTTTGACGCGCACAGTCTGGCCCCAATAACCGCTCATTGCGTCGCTTCGGCAGACAAGGTGCGCCGCGCGCCGGCCGCTGGCAGCATCGTACGTGAAGCCGTATTGGAAGTCCTCCATCCTCGCCGAGCTGAACCGCCAGCCGGTCGGCGCATCCTTCCCATCTTCAAAGCCGCTGTTGATGATGAGGTTGCGTGGAGGGTTTGCAGTGTCGGCTGCCATGCTGAACATGACTGCCGCACAAGATGCCGTGGCGACAACGAGTGAACGGAACATGGCGATCATGGAGTTACGCGGTCAGCAAGCCCGCTCCTTCCACAGGCACGCAGATGGTGACGGCGGGGTTGAGGCCGGCGGGTTCGTAATAGTGGCGGGCCAATTGGTGCTCAACGTCCACCGCCACCTCCTTCTTTGCCAGCACCATGATGCAGCCACCGAGGCCCGCGCCGGCCAGTTGCGCGCCCACGACACCTTCGACCTGATTGACCAAGTCCACCATGCGGTCCAATTCCGGAGTGCTGCACGCGTAACCGCCGGGTTGCAGCCAGATCTGGGCGCGGCCCACGCGCGTCGGTTCCTCGCTGCGCAGATCCTCGATGAGCGAGTCGAGCCTTGCGTCTGATACGCGCCAGTCCTCCGGTTGCATGCGGTCGTGAGGTCCAAGGTTGATGACCCGGTCGCCGTTGTGACTGATCCGCATGAACTGCCCGATTTTCGCAAGGTCGCGATTCTTCAGGAGAGTTGAGAACAGGCGGCTGCGTTCACACTCGGCGATGCCAAACATCACCACGCTGCGCAGCCAGTAACCGTCGGGTTCCTGGTGCGAGGCGAAGATTTGCTCCAGTCGTGGACGATGCTGCGGCGCGAGGGTCGTGAGCAACTGTTGACGCGTGACCGGTTCGGGCAGGGCTCGCAGCATCGTGTAAATTTCACCGACCTTTACGCCGAGCCGCGCCGGGTTCAGGTCGCGCAAATGTTCGAGCAGGTGCGCATATTGCGGGAAACGGTCTTTCAGCAGCAAGAAACCGAGTTCGTAGGTGGCAACCTTCTCGTTGAAACGGCTGCGTGCCCCGGCGCTTTTGGCGGCGCGTATGTGACTGTTGGCGATCAGCAGGGCGAGGTCCGGCGGAAACTGGGAATTGCCCTCGATGCGGAATGGGAAGAAGCCGACATGGGCGACCTTGCCGCGCTGGCTGAACCGGATGGCCGCATGATCGGATGAGCCGCCGCGGCTGCCAACGAACCATTCGCCTTCGCCGCAGAGATCCACGAATTGCTGCGCCGTCAGGTCGAACCGGTTGAGCGTGACTGCGGCCGCGGCCGTCGCGACCACGACGGCGGAACTGCTGGAAAGGCCCGCGGCCATCGGCACGTTGCCACTGACGGCGCAATCCATGCCGAGCACCTGGACGTGGCGGTTGGATTCCTGCAGGCGGAGGACGGCGGCCTTGACGTAGTTGGACCAGTCGCCCTGGCTGCTGAGGACAATCTGTTGGACACGCTGTGAGTTGACGTAGTGCAGCCAGTTTTCCCACGTGAGTCCGCCCAGGAGTTCCGCGATGCGAAACTCCTTGTCGGGATGTTGCTGGCTGTCGGTATTGACGAGCCGGACGGTATCATCCTCGCGGGCCGAGGCGACGATGACCACCTCGCGGTTGATGGCCATGACGTTGACGTAACCGCCGCGGTGGTCCACGTGGCGGCCCATGAGATTCACCCGGCCCGGCGCGCGGGAGATGACCACCTCGCGATCCTTGCCGTAACGCACGGCGAACAGTTTCAGCGTGGCCAGGATGGCGGCGCGCCGTTCGTCGAGGCTGGCGCCGTCATCACCGTAGAGCGTGGCGAGGTGCGAGCGGAGTTTTGGCGGAAACTTCTCAAACAGCGCGATCCATGTCGATACGGGCTTCAGGATCTTCCGGCTGATGGGGGAAGGTTTGCCAAGAGGTTTGCCGGCCTGAGCCGCCAGCCGCCGCCGCAGGACGCTCTCGACTTGCAGCAATTCATCGGGCGAATTGTAGCTCAAGACCGCGTCGCGATCCTTGAGGACCATCATCCGCACGCGATGCAGCAACTCGCCATCCGGCCCGCGGGTGGTCGCCATGTGGTTGATGGCGTCTGTGAGATAGAATTCGCCTTGCGCGTTGTTGGATTTGAGTTTGGCCAGCGTCTCATACATCGGCTGCGCGCGGAACACGTAGAGCGAGATGTTGACCGCCGGCGACGCTGCCTCGATTTGTGCCGCAGTGAAGGCGCGTCCGCCCAGTGTCACAGTGCGGCCGACAGCCTCGATTTGTTGTTTCAGCGCAGTGGCATTAACCGGGCCTTTCTGGTCCAGCAGTGTGGCGATGGGGCCGAGAAGCCGCTTGAGTTTGCCGGGATTCGACACCGTGGACGAGACGAGATGGAGCAACGACTCTGTCTGGACGGTCCGTTTGCCGCGCGTCGCGCGGGCCAGCCTCTCCATGAGTTGGGCGCGCTGAATGTCGCTCAACTCGACGTTGCCGAGGATGGCTCCGTCGTCCGCCTGAACGATGCGGCCTTCGGTATCGCCTGGAGCCTTTGCCACGGTCATGAAAGCCAGATCGGCCTGCGTGCTTGAAAAGGTGTCGAGCAACTCAGTCACCACACGCGGCTCGATAATCTTGTCGCCCATCGTGATGAACACCGGCCCTCGATGGCCCATGCGTTCGAGCGCGTCGGCTGCCAGCCTCGCGGCGTGGCCGGTGCCTAACGGCTCGGCTTGGTAGACAAACATCGCGCCCGGGTGCCGCGAAGCGACAGTGGTCATGACCTGTGCCGCCATCGCCCCTACCACCACAACAAAGCGTGTGACGCCGGCGGACTCGATCGCGCGCAGGTTGCGGAGGATGGCTGGTTCGCCTGCGATCTCGAAGCACACCTTGTGGGTGTCGTGAGACCGCATGCGCGTGCCCTGACCGGCCGCGAGCACAACGCAAACGACCTGACGAAGTTCATCGGCGTTCATGATGAGTGGCTCCTATGTCTCCAACCGAACACGATGCGAGGCTAGATTCCGCTGAACACCAACTCAAGGCGAAAGCGGAAACCGAGAAGAGAAATGGAAAGCCAGCCGCCGGTCACCGCCGGACGCAGTTCATTATTCTGATTGTCTGGCAGTCAGGACGTACCACGCTGTGTTGGCGGCGGATTTCAAATCAAGAGTCACGCCGGCACCATCTTTGGCCGCTGTCGAGGCGCCGTTGGGGCGGGGCTTGCCGACGCCATCGAGCGGTATGAGTTGCAGCGGCGCTGCCTTCGGATCACGACGCAGGAAGACCCTTCCTTCGACGGCTTCGATAAGCAGTGGTGGACCGCCCCACTTGTCGTTGATGCTGGTGCGTTCGGCGTTCCATTTCATGCCGGTGTTGGCGCAACGTGCGGCGGTCACGAGCAGGATCTTTCTGGAACGCGCAAGCGGCTGGCCGTCAAGAGCGGTCAGGCTCACGGCACAGAATGGTGTGCCAAGGTGAAACTCGGCGTCGGTGGTCTTGAGTGCCTTGCCGCCAATCCAGCCGACGGCGGCCTGCGCGCGCGGCGTGTTGATCGTCAACCGGCCCGTGCGTTTCTCGCCAGATTCCCAGATCAACTCATTCGTGTCGCTGGCAATACGGCCTTCCGGCGGCGTGAACCCGAGTTCTGCGGCACTCGTCGTGTGCGCCGCATCGAAACGCTCGACGCGGAAGCGGTGCACCAGCGGCAGCAATGGCGACATATCGCCGTCGAGGTGATATCCGATGCGATCCCACCGTTTTTCCTTAAGACTGTCATAGGTGCGGTTCTCGTCGTAACTGACGGTGACGAGCTTGTTTGCGGGACGCACATCGCCGCGCTGAAACAGGAGCGACGCGGTCGGCATTTGGACCATCTTGCTGACTTCATTGGCGATGTCGAAAAAACCCGTAACCTGATCGCCGCCGAGCAACGCATCGTCCCAGCGATGGTTGAACGTGTAGCCGTAGACCGCATCCCAGTCTTGCAGACTTGCGTACGCGGCCAACAGCAGCGGCATCTCGCAGCCGTATTCGTTCGGAAACGGATGGTTGTATTCGCTGACAGTGAAGGGTTTGCCAGCAACCGATGAACGGCAAAGCTGCGAGATACAGTTGGCGGACGGCGCATCAAGCATCGCGGTGTTGCCGATGTCCCAGTCGGTGCGCGACCATGGCTGGCGCGGAAAACGGGGATGCTGCCAGTAGGCGTGGCAGTCCATCAGGTCCAGAAGCGACTCGGCCCGCAGGCAGGGCAGGCCGTAGTTGTGATTGGTGCCCTCGATAAGCGCGCGCACCTTCAGTTCGTCGCGCAGGAAACGATACATCTCCCGGTTGTAACGGCTTTCCAGTTCGTAATAGAACCGGCCCTCGTCGCGGAAACGCGCCACGGTATGGCTGGCAAACTCCTCCGGCTCCAATCGACGCACCGAGCCGCGCGCCGCGTCCTCGTCATCGCGCAGGCAGTAGACCGGGGCTTCGTGCAGGATCACGTCGCTGATCCATGCCGTGCCAGTCGCCTCGCCAAACTGGAAGCTGAGCCGCACCAGATCGTCGTCCTCCGGTGCGATGAAGGTGAATTGGCAGTCGCGCCATTCCGTGCCGATCTCGAAGTGCGAGTTGCCATAGCCTCGATAGGGCGAGCTGTGGCAAACCTCGGCGGCAAGCCGGCGTGTTGCCATGGCACGCGCGCGAAACGCGACACGGTATTTCGCCCCCTTCTGCAGCTTCAACGGTCTTTTTAATTATCCGGTATCTGCTGTACTCTCGTGTAGTTGTAGCGGAGATTTTTATTCGTTCTTATTCATATTCGATGGTTGCGGGGGGTTTTGAAGTTATGTCATAGACGACACGGGCGACGCTTGGGATATC
>CAZGGF010000245.1:0-8255 GCA_964524715.1 uncultured Verrucomicrobiota bacterium
GCAGCCGCACCGCAAAACGCTCCACCCATTCCTCCAGCAACTCCAGGAATCGCAACCGATCCTGGTCGTCGCGAAACACCCGCTTGCGTTCATTGCCCCGGGCGGTGACATGATACCACCCGCCGGCCATTTCGATTCTCAACGGTCGTGCCATGTCGGCGAGAATGTGCCAGCGCTCGTTTCGCGTCAAGCAACTTGTCTGATGTTGAGACCTGACCCCAATTCCTTCTGGTTCATCAGCATCTTGCCGTTTGGTGAAATGGGTCGAAACGCGACATTTGAACCACTTGAACGAGAAGAAATGGTGATGACCTGATTCTGCTGCATCCGTTGTCCGCTGAAAACTGACTCGCTGCCTGCGCCTGACGATTGGATGGGGACAATTTTTCTCGCAGCTCTGCTTCTCTTTTTCAACTCGGACTCCCTAGGCTCTGGCTTCAATTCACCGTTTCGAATCTTCCTTATCAGCTCATCTACGACAATCCTGGATTCCTCACTGGGTGGCATATTCCAGTTGCAGCTCTCGGATTGCATATTATCCGGTAATGTATAAAACGCACGACATCTGACTGCTCTATCATCAGACATCAACTGCTGAGCTACAGCAATTAGAGCATCAGGTGTGCCAAGCCGCACTAGGCTAGAAAACGCCGTATCTCTTTGCGCTAAAGGCGCATCAGCATTGCCCGCGATAGCAATGATGCTCGCTAAGGCTCCAGAATCGCCCTGCGCCGCCCGGGTCTCCAAGCGTCTAATCTCATTACCCCAAGTTGCATACAACCTCCCAAGTTCAGAGGTTCTATACAATGCCTCCATTCCACTCCGAAACACACTCAGCGGGTTTTTAAATGTAGATGCCTCCTTCAACAGTATCTCAACTTTATCGACAACGTTGGACATCATCGCGTCGTGTTGTCGAGCATTGACGAAATTCGTCTTCGTGCCGTTCACATCGTTCGCAGGCTTCTGCATTGGTCTTCGGTCTTGTTCCTCGACCAACCGACGCGAACGATGCCCCACGTCATTCGAGACACTGTTGAACTTGCCACCCTCCCCCGACGCTTGTTCACCCGGGCCGTGATTGCGCTGCGGCAAGCACCACATCAAACCACACCCTGCTATCACCACACATATGACACTCAGCCACGCAATCGTTTGCCGTTTTTTCAAAACTCAACCTCCACAAAACATGATGCTGGATTGTAGAGTCTCTGGTGTCAGGTCTCAAGGACGTGTTGCCCAAATCAACTCGGCCGCTTCGCTGGGTCGCCGCGCTTCCATGAAGTGCCGGATTTCCTCGAGAACTCAGAGAGTCACACTCGACAACAGCACAGCTACAGACGGACAAGTCGTTTGGGCAGCACGCCCTTGCCTATTGAACACCTGCCCGGGCCGTTGCCAGCGACGGATAAGAGTGCCCCCGTGAGTTGGCGCCATCAGGAGGCTGCGATGGCTTCACTTGATGCTCGCGCCGGCCGGGTCATACCAGAGCACGCCGTCGGCAGTCATGGTGGCAAACTTGCCGTCCACGCGGCCATCAGCAGGCGCGAGAGGCGCGACGCCCGGCGATCCATCGGGTAGGATTCCTTTCTTCCTTGCGTTTCACAGGGGGGCACTCGATTATTTGAAGGCAGCCGAAGTTGCGTTCTTTATATTTGCGTGGGTGTTTTTGGGCACACAGGATCGGTCGAGGCGGGTCAAAGCCGAGACGTATGGAGGGTTGTGTTGCTTGCCGCCTTGGGAGTGATGTGTGTTTACTGTCTCGATGAGGTGCGATACATGGGTTCATCTGCGTCCAAATATCATTGCAGGCTCCTTTCTTTGACTCTGGGGTTCCGGCCATCTGGCGGCGGCAACCTCAAGACGCCATGGCTTTCCTTCATTCTCCTTGCGATGACCGTTGTGGCAGGGACGTTCCTGACAGGGTGTGAAAAGACACCACCGCCGGCAGCTCCTTTTGTTGTTCCCGTGGTGGCGATGGAAGTTCAGGGCCGTCCCACGACCAACTATGTGGAGTATATCGGGCAGACGCTCGGGGTGCAGGACGTGGAGATCCGGGCACGGGTGGCCGGTTTCCTTGAAGCTGTCAAATTCACCGAGGGCGGGTTGGTCAGGAGCAACGATCTGCTCTATGTGATTGATGACCGGCCCCTCAAGGCGGCGCTGGCCCAAGCGGAGGGTGTCCTGGCCCAGGCCGACGCGTCATGGGAGAAGACCAAGCGAGATGTGCGGCGCTACGGCCCATTGTGGGAGAAGAACGCGATCTCCCGGCAACAATACGATGATGCGATTGTGGCCGAACTCGCCGCCGCGGCGACCCAGCGGGCCGCCCTGGCAGCCCTGGATGCCGCGAAAATCCAGCTCAGCTACACGAAAATTTACTCCCCGCTTGACGGGATCGCGGGCAAGAATGAAGTCAGTGTGGGCAATCTCGTGGGGCAGGGCCAGAACACGCTGCTCACCACGGTCTCGGACGTCAGCTTCATCAATATGCGATTCAGTATCAGCGAACAGGACTATCTCCTGTGGCAACGCACCCGCGATCAAAACGAAGACGGCAAAGGCGTGTTCGAGCTGATCCTCGCGGATGGTTCGTTGCATCCCAGCCGCAACTCCGACGTGTTTGTGGACCGGCAGGTGGATCCCAAGACGGGAACGCTGATGGTGCAGGTGCGGTTTCCCAACCCCGGGCAAATTGTCCGCCCCGGACAGTTCGGTCGCGTCCGTTTCCCGAGCGAGGTTTTCCCCGCTGCCATCCTGGTGCCGCAGCGGTGTGTGCAGGAGTTGCAGGCGAACTATTCCGTCTTCGTTGTGGGGCCGGACAACAAGGCCGTGTTCCGCAAGATCGTCCTCGGTCCGCGTATCGGGACGTTCTATGTGGTCAGGGACGGCCTCAAACCCGGCGACAAAGTGGTGGTGGAAGGCGTGCAAAAAATGCAAAACGGCGTGCCACTGGCCGTCACGATGACCAATCTGATGGCTGAGATCACGGCGACCAACCCAGCAAAGACCCCGTAAGCCATGGCCAGCTTCTTCATCCGCCGACCCATTGTCGCCATGGTCATTTCGATCCTGATCATGCTGGTTGGCGTTGCCACGCTGCTCAAACTGCCCATCGAGCAGTATCCGCAGCTTGCGCCACCGAATGTCCAGGTCACGGCCAATTATCTGGGAGCCAGCGCCGAGGTGGTCGAGCAGTCCGTGGCCACGCCCATCGAGCAGCAAATCAACGGCGTGGATAACATGCTTTACATGAAATCGCTCAATTCGAGCGATGGCCGCATGTCGCTGAACGTCACTTTCCAGGTTGGCATGAATCTGGACGTGGCCAACACGCTCACGCAGAACCGTGTCGCCCAGGCACAATCCCGCCTCCCTCAGGAAGTCGTCCAGCAAGGCGTGACGGTGGAAAAAGTGAATCCATCCATGTTGATGGTGGTGTCGCTCTATTCGCCCAAGGGTACCTATGACGACCTGTTCCTGAACAACTATGCGATTTTGAACGTGAAGGATGCGCTGCTCCGTGTGAAGGGGGTATCCCAGGTGGAACTCGCCGGCGGTGCGGAGTACGGCATGCGCGTCTGGCTGAAGCCCGACAAGCTGGCCAAACTCCGGATGACCCCGGGTGATGTGATCGAGGCGATCCGGCAGCAGAATATCCAGGCCCCTGCGGGACAGGTGGGCGCGGCGCCGTCGAAGCCCGACCAGCAATTCACCTACACCGTTCGTGCCCCCGGCCGGTTCAGCCAGCCCGAGGAGTTTGCGGATATCCTGGTGCGGGCGACCGACGATGGTCGTCAGGTCAGAGTCCGGGACGTGGCGCGCGTGGAACTGGGCGGTGAATTCTACAAGTCCTTTGGCGCGTTGAACGGCAAGCCCGCCGGCGTGCTGCTCATTTACCTGTTGCCAGGGGCGAACCAGATCGAGAGCGCGCAAGGTGTTTATTCCACCCTCGATGAGGTGAAGAAGTTCTTCCCGGACGACGTGGACTACGCGATCAGCTACGACACGACACCGGCCGTGCAGGAGTCCATCAAGGGCATTGTCCACACGCTGTTTGAAGCCGTGATACTGGTGGTGCTGGTGGTGTTTATTTTCCTGCAAAGTCTCCGGGCCACAATTGTCCCGCTGCTGACGGTGCCGGTGTCGCTGTTGGGCACGTTTGCTGTGTTTCCGATACTCGGGTTTTCGGTCAACACGCTCTCGCTGTTTGGCATGGTGCTGGCCATCGGTATCGTGGTGGACGACGCCATCGTGGTGGTGGAAGCCGTGATGCACCACATCGAGCACGGTCTATCGCCCATGGACGCCACCATACAAGCCATGAAGGAAGTCTCCGGCCCGGTGATCGGCATGACGCTCATCCTCTCATCGGTGTTTATTCCCGTGGCCTTCATGGGCGGGCTGGTGGGACAGCTTTACAAACAATTCGCGCTCACCATTGCCATTTCCGTGCTGATCTCGGCCTTCAATGCCCTCTCGCTCAGTCCGGCTCTCTCGGCGTTGCTGCTCAAGCCTCATGCTCCCAGCCGGGGTTTGATGGGATGGTTCTTTGGAAAGTTTAACGAGGTTTTCAATGCCACCACCCAGGGGTACCTGCGCATAGCCGGCATGCTGGTGCGCAAAGCCCTTTTGAGCCTGTTGGTGATGGGTGTTGTTGCCGCGGGAGCGGGCCGGTTTTCCAAAATCATCCCGTCTGGTTTTGTGCCGGAAGAAGACCAGGGCATCTTGTTGGTGAACGTCCAGTTGCCCAATGGATCGTCGCTGGAACGCACCAAGCAGGTCTGCAAGAAAGTGGATGAGGTCCTTCGACAAACGCCCGGCGTCGAACGGTTCAATGTCATCGGCGGCATGTCCTTCCTCAGCAACACCTACACGCCGAACTCGGCATCGTACTTCATCCGACTCAAGCATTGGGATGAACGCAAAACCCCTGGGACCAGCATGGAAGGCATCGTGAACCGGTTGAGTGCCGAGTTGATGGCAATCCCTGATTGCATTGCGTTCCCGTTCACGCCCCCGTCATTGCCAGGGTTTGGCGTGGCGGGAGGGTTCAGTTTCGTGCTGCAAGATCGCAGTGGGACGCTCTCAGTGCCCGAGTTGGGCAACCAAGTGGTTCATTTCATCGAGGAAGCGGGTAAACGGCCGGAGCTGACCGGCTTGTTTACCGTGTTCGACCCGCGTTCGCCGCAGGTCGAACTCGCCGTGGACCGGGAGAAAGTCAGCAAACTCGGCGTACCGATTCATGAGGTGTTCAACACCCTGCAAGCATCGCTCGGTGGCGCCAACGTCAACGACTTCAACCGTTTTGGCCGGCTCTATCGCGTGTACGTGCAGGCGGAATCGGATTTCCGTCAAAAACCTGAGGATATCAGCCAGTTCTATGTGCGCAGCTCCACCACCGGGGAAATGATACCGCTCTCCACGGTCGTGGCGGTGAAATCCGTTTCCGGCACGGAGATGACGACACGCTACAATTTGCTGCGTTCGGTGGAAATCAGCGGCCGGGCGTCGCCGGGCTACAGTTCCGGACAGGCCATGCGGGCGCTGGAGGAGGTCGCGAAGCAGGTGCTGCCGCGTGAAATGGGCTACACCTTCACCGGGTTGTCCTATCAGGAGAAGACCGCGCCAAGTTCGGTGCCCACCCTGGTGCTGGCGGTGGTGGTGGTCTTCTTGTTGCTGGCAGCGCTTTATGAGAACTGGTCGTTACCGTGGAGCGTCCTGCTCGGCACGCCGCTCGTGGTGCTTGGCGCCTTCTTCGGAGTATGGCTGCGCAGTTTCGACAACAACGTCTTCGTGCAGATTGGCTTGGTCATGCTGATCGGTCTTGCGGCAAAGAACGCCATCCTGATTGTGGAGTTTGCCAAAATGAAGAAGGCGGAAGGAAAGTCGCTGGTGGATGCGGCCCTGGAAGCGGCTCAGTTGCGTTTCCGGCCGATCTTGATGACGTCCTTTGCTTTCATCATGGGTGTCGTACCCCTGATGATCGCGCATGGCTCCGGTGCGAACTCCCGTCAGGTCATGGGCACGGCGGTGTTCTGGGGCCTGCTCGTGGCCACGATATGCGGCGTGTTCATTATCCCGGCACTCTACGTCATTGTGGAAAAACTCAGCGGAGGAGACAAGAATCCGATTCCTGTTCCGGACAAGGCTCCTTCCGAACCGGTCAAACCCACTCATTGACTATGGCCGAGAAACCAACCACCCAGATCAAAGCCGGCAAGATCGCCGATTGGCTGGGTGTCGCCACCGTTTCGGCGATCATCCGGTGGGATTGTCTTGTTCGCTGTCTGTTCGTGCTTCTTCTGTTCGCGTGCGCCGGATGTGCCGTGGGACCGGATTACCAGCGGCCTGCGTTGCCGACACCGAGTGCCTGGCGCACGTCCGCACCGACGGCGGAATCCCTGGCCAACATGGAGTGGTGGAACTACTACAAGGATTCTGCGTTGACCAACCTGATTGCCACGGCCGTGGCCAACAACAAGGATTTGCGCATCGCAGCGGCGCACATTGAAGAGGCCATGGGCGGTTACCGATATCAGCATTCGTTCTTGTTCCCCTCGCTGGATGCCTCAGGTTCCTGGACTCGTGGGCATTCGGGTTACACCGGCGTGACTGGAAACAACTGGGGTCTGATGGGGTTGCTGTCTTACGAAATCGATGTCTGGGGCCGGATCCGGCGTTTGACGGAAGCTGCGCGCGCCCAATTGCTGGCCAGCGAGGAAGGACGCAAGACTGTCTACATTGGTTTGGTGGCCAGTGTGGCGGCCAATTACTTCACCTTGCGCGGTCTGGACGAGCAGTTGATCATCGCCCGTCGCACTCGTGATTCACGCGTGAAGCTGCTGGAACTGACTCGCGTCAAGTTCAGCGAGGTGGAGGGGAAGGGTTGGGGAATTGTCTCGGAACTCGATGTGCGCCAGGCTGAGACGCAGGTTTATACAGCGCAATCCACCATCGCCAGCCTGGAACGTTCCATTGCTCTCGCGGAGAACAGCCTGAGCGTGTTGCTGGGCAGGAATCCCGGTCCCATTGCCCGTGGTGCGCCCCTGGCCGACCAGTGGCAACCGGCGGAGATTCCTGCTGGATTGCCATCCACCCTTTTGCTTCGCCGCCCGGACATTCTCGCAGCGGAGCAGGAACTGGTTGCCGCTAATGCGAACATTGGCGTGGCTCGTGCTGCGTATTTTCCCACCATTTCACTGACGGCGGCCCTGGGATTACAGAGCTATCAACTGAATACCCTGTTTGCACCCGGGTTGTCGCACGCGTGGAATTTCGCGCCGCAGATCGTCGGCCCTATTTTCAATATGGGACGAACGAGTGCGGGTGTGCAAGTGGCCGAAGCCCGGCAAAAAGCCGCGCTGGCCACCTACGAGCAGGCGATCCAACAGGCTTTCCGCGAAGTGGATGACGGGTTGGTTAGCGTGGCCAAGCTGCGGGAACAACTGGCCGCGCAGGAGGTCGACCTGACGGCGGAAACCAAGCGATTGGAACTGTCTCGCCTCCGTTACGAGGGCGGGGTGTCGAGCTATAGCGATGTGCTGGATGCCGAGCGTTATCAGTTCAACGCCGAACTGGATGTTGTCGGCACCCGGGTGCAACTGATGACGGCCATCGCCCAGCTATACAAGGCGCTGGGGGGCGGGTGGACAGACGCACCGGCCAAACACGCGCCCTGACCTCGGCAAGAATAAGGTCCCGGGCGCTGGTCCGAGCCTGAAAGGGAAGTCGGGTCACGGGTTTATCCATCCTTGGTGAAGGGATGTCACAGCCCAACCAAGACCAGGGATGGAGTCAGTCGTATCGTTACAGCCTCCAGCGCACGGTTCTTCAGCGGACTGAAACAACTCTACTTGATGCACGCGGCGGCCGGGTCATACCAGAGCAGGCCGTCGGCAGTCATGGTGGCAAACTTGCCGTCCATGCGGCCATCAGCAGGCGCGAGAGGCGCAACCCCGGGCAGGAAGGCCGGCGTCTGTCCAAGCAACTCCGCCAATACGCCCGCCAGCGACTTCTCGTTGTCCGCAAGCCCCGGCAGGAGAATGGTCCAACCCTTCCCAATGCGGCGCACGAGAGGCGCAAGCCGCTGTTTGTCGAGTGCCAGACGCAATGACGTGGCGGCGGGCGCGGTTGACTCGGCGCCGGCGCGGATGAGTTCGATGCGGCTGACGCTGACGCCAAGCGCGCGGGAGTCATTCGAGCCGTGGTCGGAGGGTTTCCATGTCTTTGCGGCAATTTCGAGGGAAGCGACC
>CAZGGF010000246.1:0-21410 GCA_964524715.1 uncultured Verrucomicrobiota bacterium
GTGAGTTAACGACGGGGCCGACGAAGAAAGCCAACGAACCGATGAGCTAACGACAGTCGACCAACTCGAAAACGCCTCGACGGCGACTGCCAACAGACGCGATTACTCAATCAAACAAAAATACTCACAGCCTCGGCGTGGCAAGCTTTACTGTTGAACCGCGGTAATTCCTCATCCAAGATACACGTGAGCGAAAAAACGAAGCGTGAACTCTCGGCGTGGATATTATTACGGTCAGTTGGTCCAGGGGTTGGAATATAACCCGCGGCTGTTCTTGTATCTGCTGATCTTTGGGGTGGTGGTGGTTTACGCGTATCAGTTCGCTTCGCAGCTTTCCACACAATGGATCGTGGCGGGGTTCGCATCGCTTGGCATCTTGGCGGGGCTGGTAATCATGATTTGGCCTTTTCAGGCCGTGATGTTGTATCTGGGCTTTGCGATCTGGTATTACGCGTTTCTGCGTGGCGGAACGATGGTTGGCATGGGTAGTGCGCTGATCTATCCGGGTGACGTCTTCGTAGGGGCGTTCCTGGTGGTGGAGTTCTTTCGCGGTTGCATGCGACAGACGCATCTGTATACCGCGACCGATCGCTGGATGGTGGCCCTGTTTGTCTGGGCTCTTTGCTGCGTGGTACGTGGTGTCTTCAGTTACGGCTATTCGGCCGTAGGCGAGAGTCGCGAGTTCCTGCACTGCATTTCATATTTCATCGCCATCCATTACATCACGCGGGTTGAGCAAACGGATCTGGTGCTTCGCTGGTTGAAATGGATCTGCATCATTACGGCGCTGGTGCAGCTTTATTTCGTTTTTGCGGTGCGAGGATTCCTGCCCCGGTTCGCTGGCGGCAATCTGTTGCATGAATACGGATGTCTCAACCTTGTTGTGCTCGGTGTTTTGCTGGGCCGTGATCATATCACCCGGCCCATATCCGGGACGTGGACCGTGATACTTGGCGGGGTGGTGTTACTCATCCTGGGGGCAGGGGTGGCGAATGTCTACAGCCCTTCGCTTGTGGCGGATTTGACGGGCGTCCTGGGCATAGGAAGGGGTTTGCCGGACGGTTCGTCATCATTCTTCTCCATGGTGCGAATGTGGCCGCTTGGGATCGTTGCAGCTGTGGTGTTGCACAAAGCGATCCAACAACGCCCCATGGCTGCGCTTTGCATCGTGGTGCTGCTTGTCCTGACCTTCTACAGCGCCATGCGCGCGGTGGTGGTCTCGATCCTGATCACCCTGCCTTTTCTGTTGTGGATTACACGCCGGCATTTTCTCAAAACCTTGTTGCTGGGTGCGGTTGCCATGATCCTGGGTGCCATCGTGATTACAGTCATGAATCCGCTCTTGGAAGGCCAACTGAGCGATTTCTTCAACAAAATCTATCGTGGTATTGTTGACCCCTCCCAAGACCCGACAGGTGCATGGCGGCTGTATGGTTGGCAGTGGGAAATGGAAAGGATCTTCTCCAATCCATTCTGGGTCCTCATCGGGCAGGGATTCGGTGGTTACTACGAATGGTACTTCAGTTTGACCGACGAGGTGATTCATACGGGTGTTCACAACCAGTTCATTCAGTTCTGGTCAAAAATGGGTTTGCTGGGCGTGAGCTTGTTTCTGGCTGTTGTGCTCTCCTTCTACGTTCGAGCGTTCCAATTTCTGCAGAAGAGCACCCATGAGCTTCAACGTTCGATCATGATGATCTTCATGCTCGTGGTGTACGCCAATCTGGCGGACATGTGGGTTGGTCAATCCATGATTACTCTGTGGCCCATCCTTGCCATCGGGACAGCCTTGCCGCGGCTTTGGCTCGGCAAACCCGCTGAAACACCGGCCACTAGCGAGGATGCTCAGACACGGTCTCGAGTATCTTCCGGCGCATTACGCCGCCGCCCCGGTCAGTGGCCTGCTTTTTCACGTTGAATGCCTGGCGCATGAGTTCCTCGACCACGTTGCGATTGGTGCTGGCGTTGGTGGCGATCTTCTTTCACGCAGGCGTTCTTTGGGAGAATTGCTGGTCCACGGTGGACGATGGCACCGATTTGGCGCGAATGGAGGACTACAGCCAGCGTCTGCAAAACGGCACATTCACCGTCGGTTTTGCCGCCTCTTTGTGGGCTGACTCGGGAATTTTTCGCCCCGGTTTCGTTTTTCTGCGCTTGGCCGAGTATCAGTTGTTTGGCGCCAATCCTCTCCTTCATCATGCCGCGCACCTGCTGGTGATGCTGGTCGTATGCCAATTGCTGTTCTCCATCGCCTGGCGCGCCACGGGTTCTTTGGTGTGCAGTTCGCTGACCACGTCCCTTTTCATATTCTTCTCACCCAATGTTGAGAACTGGTTCCGGCTGGGAGATCCGACATTCTATCCTGCAGGCCTGGCCGTGGTGTCAGTCTGGTGCATGGCGCGCGGACTGGCGCTGGCTGAAAACCACATTGCCTCGCGCGCGGGCTGGTTGCTGGCTGCCATTGCATGCTTGGTTCCGGCGTATTTTACACGAGAGACTTGCATCGCGCTGGTTGGTTTGGGGGCGGGGTTGTGGCTGGCTTGCATCGCAGGCACCGGAAACGTACTGGGGCGCCGCAACTTGCGCTTCGCCACGTTTTACCTGGCCGCTCACGTTGTTTTGGTGATGGCTTGGCTCGCAGGACGCCATCTGGCGGGCGTTAAGGCGATTGCAGCGGGAAGCTATTCGCAAGATTACCAGGTGAACCCTCTTGTCATGATCGCCACTGCGTTCAAGTACGGCGACGTTTTGTGGAACGGCATGATGTTGCTGTTTCCCGCGGCGTTGTTGTTGGCTGGTTGGCGGTTCTGGCTCCGGGCACAAGGACGCATTTCCCTGGATGATCGCGACGGCTGGGCTTGGGTTGGTTTGTGCTGGTTTCTGGCGTTTTGGAGCATCCTCCTGCCATGGAAGCATCCGTTAGCTCGCTACATTGGTCCGGCTGTGCCCGGCCTTTGTCTGTTTGTCGGCGTGACCGTTTCGAGACTGTTCGAGCCCGTTGCAGCCAGCCCGCGCTCGCGGTGGATGACTGTCTTGCGCTGGGTTTTGCTGGCCAACATTCCGTTGCTCGCACTGTCCGGATTCATTCGGAACTACAACTACCTTATTTTCCGCCATGACTTCGACATGGCTGCAGCGCTTGCGCGGCGAACCGTCGCACAGCAGGCGCCGCCGAACGCGCGACTATTCATGAACATGCCGCCGGATACCGGGCACATGTTCAATGAGACGACCAAGCTGCTCAAAGTCCTCAACGGACGGTCCGACCTGACTCAATTCAATTACAATGCCAGTGGCCGACCGGAACCGAAACGCGGTGATTTCTTCCTGGTGTTCGTCCGCGAGCCGACCACGCCCCGCGGCACGGAGATGTGGTTGCCGGAGTCTTTCCACACCGCAAACCTGGACCAATTGAAGGACCGCTTGAGCCTGGTTCAGCGGTTTCGATTCGAGCGACAGCTTCTGAGTTCCTATCCTGACGCACCGGTTTTCAACCTGGTGGCGCAAGCCGGCATTCGGCTGCCAGATTACGTTGGGATGAAGCCGGAGCACAGACGCGCATTGTTCATGCGCGAGCCGTCACTGGTAGAATGGCGGGTCTATCGATTCGAGAAGTGATCGAATCCCGCCGCCCCGTTTTTGAAGGATTTTCCCCGCCTGCGACTCTTCCTGCGCCCCCGAGTCTTGAGAGTCTTGCCACTGATGGCGCCAGAGTCTGGGAGACACCTGACGCTTCAGCAAAGCCGGCAGCCTGTGAGTTTCAGTGGCAATTCCCTCACAGACCCGGCCGAGGCCGCTTTACGCCAAACCCCGTTTTTTCAATTCGCGTGCCGCTTCCTCGAACTTGTCTTTGGCCTCGGCTGCTCGTGACCATTCGATCAACTCGCGCATACCCGCATCGAAGCTGACCGCCGGCTTGTAGCCGAGCAGTCTTTTTGCCTTGGAAATATCCGGGAAACAGTGCCGCACATCGCCTTTGCGGAACTTGCCGACGACCTCCGGTTCGATTGCCACGCCAAAGAGCTTTGCCAACACCCGTGCCACCTCTGCCACGCTGATGGGTTTGCCTGTACCGACGTTGAACACCTGGCCGTTTGCGCTCTCCCGCTTCATCGCCAGCAAATTTGCCTGCACGATATCGTGCACACTCACAAAATCGCGTGTCTGACCGCCGTCCTCATAGATCACCGGCCGGTTGCCGTTCTTGATCCGGCTCATGAAGATCGCGCAAGCACCGGTGTATGGATTCGATAGCGACTGGCGTGGCCCGTAAACATTGAAGTAACGCAACGCCACCGTCGGCAGTCCATAGGTCCGCCCGAACATCAACACCATTTCCTCCTGGTCCTTCTTGTTCTGCGCGTAGATCGAGTTGCAGATCAACTCCGCCGTTTCCGGCGTCGGCACAGGTTTGGCGACCTTGCCGCATTGCGGGCAACGCAGTTCCCACACACCCCTGGCCACATCGCTTTCGCTGCGCAACGGCGGCCGAATCTTCCCGTGCCGGCTGCACTCGTAAAGCCCTTCGCCGTAGCTGGACATCGAGGCCGCCACCATCAGTTTCTCGCAGCGGTGTTTGTTGTTGGCGAGGATGTCGAGCAGGTTGGCCGTGCCGAGCACGTTCACGTCCGTGTAGCGGCTGACTTGATACTGCGATTGCCCCACTCCGACCATCGCCGCCTCGTGAAAAATCACCTCCGCCGGCAACACAACCTTCTTGAACGCCGCGATGTTGCGAACATCCCCTTTGACGTAGCGGGCTTCCTTGTTCAAGTAGTCCGGCCGTTTCGGGCCGTGGACCTGCGGCTCGAAGTTGTCGAACACCGTGACGTCGTGTCCGCTCTTGACCAGTTCGTCCACCAGGAACGACCCTATGAATCCGGCTCCGCCGGTGACCAGAATTTTTTTACTCATGTCTTCGTTGACGTTTCTTGTTTGGCGATGGATTCCAACTGCTGCTGTAACTGTTCGTGGGCACGAAGCATCGCCGCCACTTCGGCCGTGCTGACCCGCCGCGACCGTTGCACTTGACGGCGCTTGCGCCACTCGCGGCGCAGGTACACCAGCGAGTTCAGCGCGCCGCGGCATCGAACCTTGCTTTCCTCGTCGCCCTTGATGGCCCACCAGATCACTCGCGCTTGTCGCAATGCCATCCGCGGCGCGAAACGTATCCAGAGGCCGAGTGGCAGGTTCTTGAACAACACAAACCAGTAGTTGCGACCGCTGATGAACGCGCTGCGTTCCTTGAATTTTCGGCCCGTCGCGTTGCCCACATGGTAGGCAACGGCCTGTGGTACGTAAAGGCATTTGAACCCTGCCAATTGCAGGCGCCATGATAAATCCACATCCTCGTGAAATGTGTAGAAATCCTCGTCCAGCAATCCCACCCGGTCCAGTGCCGAACGCCGGTAGATGACGGTGCAGCCTGATCCACCGAAAACATGACGCGGCATCGGAAGATCCGGCCGCCACGCCATGCCACGACCGATATTGAACGCGGCTCCATCGGGCAAAAAACCATCGCCCAACGAGTAGATGAGCTTGCTGTTGTGATAATCGAGTGTCAGACATGCTGCCGAACCGGTGGTCTCATCGTCGCCCATCGCCTTCACCAGCACTTCCAACCAGTCTGGTTCGGCGCGAGCATCGGTGTTGAAGAGCACGATGAAATCGCCCTGTGCCGCCCGCATCCCCTCGTTGCATGCGCCGGTGAAGCCGCGATCGTCGGGCTGGCGTATCAAACGCACCTTGGGAAAAGTCGTCGCCACGTAGTCGGCCGAGCCGTCGTTGGAGTTCTGGTCTACGAGAATGATCTCGGTAGGCTGCAGCGTCTGTGCCTGCAAGGAGCGAATGCATCGCTCCAGCCAGTTCCTGGCATTGAGATTGGGAATCACCACGCTGACAATCGGTTTCATGGCAGACCGGTGATCAATGACTAACGGCTGATGACTGCGTTTCCAGATGCCACCGGCGGGTTCGGCTCCTGCCACAACGTGTCATCTGCGAAACACCGCTCAAAACCTTCGCAAGTCAGGTCCCATGTGAGATGTTTGCGCACCCAGTCGCAGCCGGTCTCAGCCAGACGACGGCGCAGTTCCATCTCTCTGGCCAGGCGGACGATGTTGCGCGCGAGCGCCTCGACGTCGCGCGGCGGCGACACCAGCGCTGTCTTCTCGTGGAAAGCATACTCCTCGCTTCCTCCGTTGCTCGTGGTTGCAACCGCGCATTTACAGGCCATTGCCTCGACGGGTGGCACCCCAAAGCCTTCCGAATGGCTCGGCCAGATCAAGATGTCATGCTCTTCGTACAATTCGCCCAATTTTGAAGGCAGGATTTGACCCAGCGTGCGATGCGGCGTCGCATACTCCCTGCTGTGTGGTCCAAACAGCGACAACGTCATGCCTGGAACTTCACTTGCTGCCAACTCAAACGCCTGCACACCGTCCTCCACGCCTTTCACCGCCGGCGTGTGATGCTGCATCAGGCAGCGCGGCGGATTTCGGAACTCCCGGCCTTCCGGCAGTGGCAGGTTCGCGTAATCGATCGCCGGATTCACCTTTACCGAAAACCGGCCGAACTTCTCCTTTAGCAACCGTCCCAACCACGATGCGACCACGACATGACGAAACGGCAGTTGATAGGTGGCATCCACGGCAGCCTTCTTTGCCGTCCCTTCCACAAAATCTGTCTCGTAAGCCTGCACATAGTAAAACTTGCGGCCTTTGTTCGCCGACAACGCGGCGATTTTCGGGATGTGCAGCCAATAGCTTGCCAGGATTACGTCCGCATCCGGCACGTGCCGATCCTCCAGCTGGTGGCAACGCACGACCGGCACGCGTAGTTCAAACCAGTCAATCCAGGACTTCAGTTTCCAGTCCCGCAGCTTGACACGCGTGAATCCGCGCGGTTTCCAAGGCGGCACGTCCACGTGTTCGAAAAGCATCCAGACGTCGTGCCCGCGGGCAGCGAGTCGGTTGGCAAGCTCCACCAATACGAGATTGCCGCCGGTAATTCCACGGAACGGCAGGACGATTTGGATGCGCAGACGCCCGCTCATGGCGTTGAACATCCTCTGCTGGCGCGACACTTCTCGATCTTCTCACGGGCAGCCCGGCCCGCGAGACGGGTTTGCCGCAGATGGCAGACGTTCCACCCCACTGCCGCGAGTGCCAATGCCGCGTTCACCGGCCAACAGGAAGGCCGATAGCGGTCTTTCCAGGGTTCAGCTTGCGAGTCCCATCGCAACCCGGGATGGCATGCGTGCATCAGCACCGATTTCACCGCGCCGAGCGTGGCACGCCAGCCACCAAGCTTGACGCGGAACCGGATGTCATTGCGCATCTGAAGGTAGCTGCGCCGCCAGCCAAGGCGGACAGTGGAAGCTTCGCTCAGATGCCATACCGGCACATTGAGTTCCGCGGCGCGCCATCCCCCTTGCAGTGCGCGGTACTCAAAATCTGTTTCATCAACGTAGAACTGATAGTCCTCGTCAAAATACCCAATGGTCTCGAACACTGCGGTGCTGCAAAACAACGAGCATCCCATCACATCTTTCACTTCGTGCCATTCAACATCCCGAAGTCCGGCGCACGCCTCCTCGAATGCCCGGCGGTTGAGGTCGAGGTTGAACACACGAAAACCAATGATCCCACATTCCGGCCGCGAGACCGCCAGTTTGACGGCTTCCGTAACCCACTCGGGATGCGGCTCGATGTCGTTGTTGGCAAAGAGCACATAGCGGTGCCCCTTCTCCATCGCGTAACGCGCGCCGATATTGTTGCCACCAGACCAGCCGCGATTCTCCTTCTGGGCCAGTACCGTCACCTGGGGCCAGTTCGCGTGCAGCCACGCCACGGAGTCATCGGTCGAGGCATTGTCCACCACCACCAGTTCCAACGGCTGGTAATGGGTGCGGGCAATCAGGGGCAGAAACCGCTCCAACAGTTGACGCCCGTTGTAATTAAGGACAACGAGACAAACCGAGGGCGAAGCCAGGGCGCCCGGCATCGTCATTGCGCACGTTCCAGCCATGAGTTCACGATTTCGGAGAAGATCGTGTCGAGATTTCTCGTGATGTCCCAACCGGGGTAATGTTGGCGCATCTTGGACAGGTTGCTGATGTAACAGATGTGGTCGCCTTCACGCGCCTTGTCCACATATTCCCATTTCATCGGCTTGCCGCTGAGTTTCTCGACGCGCGCAAACGCCTCCAGAACCGAGCATGAGTTGCCCCGGCCACCACCGATGTTGTAGACCTCGGCGCAACGGGGGGCGGCGATGAACCGCTCCGCGAAACAGGCCACGTCATGGGAGTGGATGTTGTCGCGCACCTGTTTGCCCTTGTAGCCGAATACGCGATAGACGCCAGCGCTGACGTTGACCTTCACGAGGTAGCTCAGGAAGCCATGCAACTCGACGCCGGAGTGCGACGGTCCCGTCAGACAGCCGCCGCGCAGGCAGCAGGTTGGCATGTTGAAGTAGCGGCCGTATTCCTGCACCAGGACGTCACCCGCCACCTTCGACGCGCCAAAGAGCGAGTGCTTGGACTGGTCAATCGTGAAATCCTCCGCGATGCCATCGGCGTAGCGTGGATCATCGTAATCCCAGCGCGTGGGCAGTTCCTTTAGCTTGATGCGATTGGGCGCATCGCCGTAGACCTTGTTCGTGGACATGTGCACCAGCGGCGCCTCTGGACAGATGTGGCGCAACGCCTCCAGCAGGTTCAGCGTGCCGTTGGCGTTCACATCGAAGTCGTCGAATACACGCGAGGCGGCCAGATCGTGACTCGGTTGCGCTGCCGTGTGGATGACCGCGTTCGGTTTCAGTTCCCCGACCAGCGCCCGCACTGCATCGCGCTGGCGCATGTCGAGTTCGTGGTGCTTGAAGTGGGGGAACGCCTTGAGCAGCCGTTGTTGATTCCAGCGCGTATCGCCCTGCGGGCCAAAAAAACTGGCGCGCATGTTGTTGTCCACGCCGTGGACTTCCCAACCCAGCTCATGGAAATGGCGGACCATCTCCGAGCCGATCAACCCGTTCGAACCTGTCACCAGCAGTTTCTTCATAAGTTTTCCAATTTGTTGTCAGACCACGGCGCTGCTCAGAGTCCCAACCGTTTCTTCAATCGCCACCAGCACTCGCAAAGCCTCATAAGCTTCCGCCCCTTGAGGTATTCCAGTTCCCGTTTGGCGTCACGCAGTTCCGCAATATATCGAAAGATAAAACCGAGGTTCGCCTCGTACAAGGCGCGGTGGTTGCGATAGAGCTGGACGAAGCATTCAATTTGCCGATTCCGGGTTGTCTGATGGTCTCTCGATCCCGCACGCCGCCGGTAATAATAGAACACTTCGGGGATGCGGTAAACCGAGCGTCCCAGCTCGATGATGGAAAGCCAGAAATCATGGTCTTCATGATTGTAAAGCATGTTGGGGTTGTAGCCCCTCGTTTGCCTGTAATCGGCCATTCGGAAGAAGGAAGGCTCGACGATCATGTTCTCCAACAACACCAGCGGGAAGGAGTATTCCGGCAGATTCCACTTCCCGACCACCTCCCCAAAAAACTCCGCTTCGCAGCACACGATGCCCACCTCGGGCCGCTGATCCAGCACCGCCACGGCTTTCTCCATGTAACGGTTCCCAATCTTGTCGTCCGCGTCCAGCGGGAGGATGTACTCGCCGCGAGCCTGCTGGATCCCCGTGTTCCTGGCCGCCGATGGGCCTTGGTTGGCGGTGCGAATCACCCGGGTCTTGGGCCGGTTGTAGGAAGAGAGAATCTGTTTCGTTGTTTCATCCGTCGAGCCATCATCAACAACGATGATCTCAAAATCCTGATATGTCTGCGCCAATACCGACTCCACGGTTTCGTCCAGATACTGGCCGAGGTTGTAACAAGGGATGACAACCGACACTTTGGGATTTTGGTTGCTCATGGCTGCAGTTCCTCGCTCATCCACAGTCGGGCACCGGGAGATCACTCATAGGAAGTGATGCTATCCAGCAGATGGCCGCCCTTGCGAACAAACGCCAGTTCGCAAAGCCAAAGCACGTTGTGTTTCGGGCTTCGATTCAAATCCGTAATGTCCATCACCTGATAGCCGGCATCGGCCATTCGCGAAACCGTCTTCGCCATCGAGTTCTCAATCTTGCCCGAGCACACGCCCACCTCCACGAACACGATGTCGGTCTTGCCAAGCAAATCGCTTGCGCCAGCCAGGACCTTCAAGTCGAAACCTTCGGCGTCAATCTTGATCATCTCCGGAAGCGGCGCGCCTGTGGTGGTGACAATCTCGTTGAGCGTCCTTACCGGTCGGATCACCTGCGGGTAACCGGATGCGTCGGCTTCCTCGCGGCTGAGCGCGAAACTGCTGCTGTCGTCGCGATGGCTGACAGTGAAAGCCAGCTCTCCTGCGACATCCCCCGCTCCTGCGTTGATCCACTGGATTTTGTGGCCAGCCGCAAGCAAATCCTGAATATGGGCTTTCAACTCATCCTGCGGTTCCACCAGCGTGTAGCGCGCATCAGGGAAGAACTCCACCGCTCGCCGCGTCCAGCCACCCCGGTTGGCGCCGACATCAATGATATGTTTTGGCGCAAATCCCAATCGCTTCAGTGTGAAGAAGAAGTTCTCCAGCAGGGGTTTCGTGGTTTCCAAGCGCACGAGCCGGTAACCCAGCTTCCCCAAAACGGATTGAATCAGTTTTCTCATAATCTGTTTCTTTCCTGAACCAGCACAGACTGTCGCGCTTTCTGTCTGGAAACACCGCCTGTTGCCGGCACGCTCGACCGTCGCTCTCGTCATTGCGGACGGCTACGACCCGCCGCTGGTACCATCAGCCATCACTGGGGAAAAGCGAGCGAGGATTTCAACCCTGCCAACAGCCTCACCATTTCCTGCTCCTCAGCCATTTCTTCACTTGTTCGGCGTTTCTTTCGCCGATCAGAGCCCGCAAGGCCAGGCCACATCCGCCGCCCCCGATGGCGTAGCTGGGGGAGATCAAGAACGACGGCAGCAAGCACATGAGACAACGCAAACGTTTCCCTTTCGAGAAGGCATCGTAGCTGGCAGTCAGCCACCTGTTTCGCAACCGTCTCCATCGGTTGGGGACAGACTCAATCCAAAGTCGCCAGAATTTCCAACGCCACGGCGGACCCCAGTAGCTTCGGCCGACGGCTGACCACTCGGGGAAAAAGGAATCCCAGCCATGGCCGGTCTTCGAGGCGGGGTGAACACAGTACTCGGCGA
Organism: uncultured Verrucomicrobiota bacterium; assembly: GCA_964524715.1. Lineage (GTDB taxonomy): Bacteria > Verrucomicrobiota > Verrucomicrobiia > CAIQCK01 > CAIQCK01 > CAIQCK01. Next base: position 11,239 of record CAZGGF010000246.1, read on the forward strand.
ACACATGCGGCACATTATGAAACGGATGCTTCTGAATAATGCGCAGCCAGTATTCGTAATCCGAAGCCCGCGAGAGTTTCGGGTCGAGCACGCCAATCTCATCCACGATGCTTCGCAGAAAAAAGACGCCGGGCGCCGGTGGTGTGAAGGACTCGTTCCAGTAGTGCAATAACCGATCGAGCGTAACCTGGCCGCCGCGTTCGATCTTCCAACAGTTTCCCTCGGGGTCGGTCATCTTGACGTCGCCGTTGATGATGAAGCGATCCGGGCGTTTGCTGAGTTCCCACGCTGCGATACGCAACGCACCGGGTGTGTAACAGTCATCCGACGCAATCCATGCAAGAAGGTGGCCGGTTGCTGCGCGAAAACCCTTGTTGATCGCCTCCTCCGACCCGGAATCTCGCTCGCTGACCCACCGAGCAATCCACTTCTCGTACTTGCGAATGACCTCCACGCTGCCGTCAGTGGAACCGCCGTCAATCACGATGTATTCGAGGTGTGGGTAACCCTGCAAGAGGATCGAGCGTATCGTTTTTTCCAGCAACTCTGCGAAGTTGTAGTTGGGCGTAACGATGCTGAACTTCGGCCACGGCCGTCCATCCGGCATGGTTGCTGGCAGCGGCGGCGTTTCCTCTGTCCAAGGCCAACCGGTTTTTCCTGATGGCGGCGGAGGTAGTTCCGCAAGAGTCGGGCAACACATCGCAGACATCACACCCCCGTCAAACAACGGCAACCCCGATCCAGAACCCCATCGTAACATGACCATTGAAAAGCATGACAGAGATCCAGAATGTCGGTGAGCAGTATATGCACTCGCATATCGCTATTGTGTTGATCACTTTGCTGGCGATCCAGAACGATGGCAAACGGAATCGGGCAGATAGCCCGCAGTCGGCCATACCTTGTCAAACACCGTTCTCCAGAACATCTCGCCGGAGTATCTCTCTCGGGCTTTACAGTGGCCTCGCTCGGCAATTGCGTTTCGTTCAGAAGGATGCGCCAGATAATGTTTCGCTTTGTCGACCAGGTCTTTCTCATTCGAGAACGGCACATAATCAACCATGGGTTCAAGCCATTTGGCCGTTTCCTGATTGTCCGACTCCAGCAACATCGCACCACACAACACAACCTCCCATACCCGGCCCTTGCACTGGACATGACCTCCTCTGGCTGTGCGGCAGAAGTTAAGCGCAATTTTTGAGCGCATGTGGATGCGGGCATATTCCGCCGTTGAAAGCCTGCGTTCCCTTTGTCCACCCACTTGATATACCTCAACGCCATTGGATCTCAGCGCCGTAATTCCCGCATTGCGGTCAGGATAGTTTTCCAACCCTCCCGCAAAACTGATGTCAATATCCCTGTCCACCTGTGGATTGAAGTAAATCCGTGGATCTTGCGGCACCCAGGTGTGGAGGTATTTCTCCGGGTGATGCGTCCTTTTCTGATACGGAGCAGATGAATCCACAACTACATTGGCCTCAACAAATGGCAACACCATCTCAGCCAGATCAAGCGCTGCCGGCAAAACGGAATCCCACCAGATGGCTACGATTGGCACGTGCAGTTGCGAATGGATCAGGTTTAGAGTTTCTATCCTCGGGTTAAGGTATTGGGTTTGTCGCGTGCTTCCTGCATACCACGTCATGATGGCCAGGTCTGGATGGGTGTTCATGCACAACTTCAACAACGCCGCATCGCCAGCATGCTTGTGTTCATGATAATATTCGTCAAAGTGAAAACGGTTGTACGTTGCCAACTTCGACATTTCGAGCGATCCGAACAGATTATGTTCGCTATTGGTAAGACCACGCTCAGGATTGCAATCGCACCACTTTTCCGTGACAAACAGAACATGTGGCTTTGGAGCAATTTGTTGGGACCGCTTCAATGAAGCCGGATCATCACCAGAACCCACCGATATTTTCGTGCACGTCTGAGACTCTCTTCCTTGGACTACCCCTTTCGTTAACCGTGTTGTGTATCTTCCAGAGACATGCAAGATGATCGCAAATGTCCTGATCGCAAAACAATCGATAAGCTCGTAGAACTTAGCTCGCGACTGGCGTATGAAGCGTGTGCCGGCTTCACCCAGCACTTTCTTCATCACTTGCCTGATCTTCGTGCACATAACTCAAACCCTCTAAATCACTTTGATTCAGAGAAGGATTGTTGAAGGATGCAAACCCCTTCTCGGCAAGTTGGCATCTCGTGTCCGAAGCCGAAGGGAGTGCACTCCGTCACATCGAAGGAACAACAATTCTCCCATGTGTCGTAACGCGTGGGAGTCAAAGAATCGACTGCACTGAAAGAGATCGCATAGTGTCCACTTGTGAGAGTCAGTGGGCCGACACTAATGTTGACACGTTTCGTGTTCTTATCCAGAAGCATCCCGTGAAACGCAGACGATCCCACACACACAAGCTGATCAAGTTCGTTGAAGACCCGAAATTCCAGATTATAAGATTTGCCCTCTGGACAGCCAGTAATGTGAACAGACAAGATTAGCGTCTCGTTGTACGCGAAAGTTGCAGCGCGATTGCCTTGGTCATTGAACATCTCAACACGATTTAAGTGGAATCCTGTTCTGACACCTCCCTCTAAATGCCTTTCCGCGATGCCAGAAGAACCACAGCTTGTGAGGCAAGCCTGTTCATAGGCTCGCACAATTTCGGGAGCGAGCCCAATCAATTTTGTCTCACCTTTTTCCATCCAAATTGCAGTCTGGCACAGACTGCGAATGGCAGCCATGTTGTGGCTCACCAGTACCACGGTGCGTCCGCTTTTCGCGACTTCACCCATCTTGCCGAGGCATTTTCTTTGAAACTCGATATCGCCAACCGCCAGCACTTCATCCACCACCATGATTTCTGGCTCCAAGTGTGCCGCCACGGCAAACGCCAGCCGCACATACATGCCGCTGGAATAATGCTTCACCGGCGTGTCTATGAATTTCTCCACCTCGGCAAACGCAACGATTTCATCAAACTTGCGGGCGATTTCGGCGCGCTTCATGCCGAGGATGGAGCCATTGAGGTAGATGTTCTCGCGCCCCGTCAGTTCCGGATGAAACCCCGTGCCGACCTCCAGCAAGCTGCTGCAACGGCCATGGATTTCCGCGAAACCTTCCGTCGGGTCCGTGATGCGCGAGAGGATCTTCAGCAGCGTGCTCTTGCCGGCGCCGTTGCGTCCGATGACACCGATGACTTCGCCCTGGCTCACCTCAAAGCTGACATCCTTCAGCGCCCAAATAGTGTCTTCAGCAACCGGTGACCGTTGATTGCCGCGCCGGAACATAGACGCGATGAGGTCGCGCAGCGTGTCGTGCTTCTTCTGCAGATGGCCGATGCGGTAGCGTTTACCGAGGTTCTCGACGCGGATGGCAATGGAGGAAGACATGGCTAGGGGATAAGAGGGAAGAGGCAAGGGGCAAGAGGCAAGCGCCTGACCGCTTGCTCTTTGCATCTCAGATACTCTTTTGTTGTCATGGTTTACTTGCTGCCCACCCGTTTCTGCCTTCCGCTCAGCGCGTTCGTGAGTAGTTGGTGATCATGCGACTCAGCTTGTCACACCCATCCAAGAGCGGGTTGATTTCGTCCGCCGTCAGAACCTGCATGGTGTTGAAAACCAGCAACATCGAGGCATTTTCGAATGTGGATCGGCGCGCGATGTTAAGGAATTGCTTGAACTCGGTTGCATGAAGACTCCCTGCGCCCTCGGCAATGTTGTTGGGCATCGAAAGTCCAGCACCCCTCATCTGTTCGGCGTAACGGTAAAGGCGCTTCTGTTCGAGTTTCTCCGCGAGTTGGTGGAACTTCACTGCGAGGTCGCGCGCCAACTGCCAGATCTCGAGGTCCTCAAATCTGAAATGCGGCCCTGTTGTCATATTCACTTTCCGCTTCCCGCCAACCTCTTGCCCCATCCTCACACCACATCCGCGAAGGTCCGTTCCATCCGCCTGAATACAAAAATGCCGCTGATGAACAGAATGACCACCATGACGATCGATACCAGCATCATCAATCCAGGTCCCTCGCCAGTGCCGAACAACGCCCACCGAAATCCTTCCACGACGCCCACCATCGGATTCAGGCCGTAAAGCAACCGCCAGCGATCGGGGATCATGCTGGCCGGGTAAACCACCGGCGTGGCAAACATCCAGAACTGGGCCATGAACGGAATCAGGTAGTTCACGTCGCGGTAGCGCACGTTCAACGCCGACAGCCAGAAACTGACGCCCAAGGCCGTCGCAATCGCCACCAAAAGGAAGAACGGCAGCCATATCACCGCAGCCGTCGGCGTCAGACCGTAGAAGAACATCAGACCGATCAGAAACACGAAGACCACCAGAAAATCCAGCAACCCGCCCATGACGCTGGCCACAGGCATGATCAGCCGTGGGAAATAGACCTTGGAGATCAGTTGGGCGCTATTGACCAAGATGACGCCGCCACGCGTCAACGCACCGCTGAAGAAGTTCCACGGCAGCAATCCAGACAGCGCAAAAACCGCATAGGGCAGTTTCTCGGAAGGCATGCCAGCCAGTCTTCCGAAAATCAGCGTGAAAACAGCCGTCATCAGCAACGGTTGCAACACCACCCATATCACGCCCAGCGCCGTCTGCTTGTAGCGCACCTTGATGTCGCGCTCCACGAACGTCCAGAAAAGCTCGCGGTAATCCCAAAGGTCCGTCAGAAACTGACGGAACCGTTCACGCCGATCGGCAGAAATCCTGATGATCGTTTTCACAGATGTCGTGTCAATCAGAGATCAGAAATCAGAGGTCAGAGGTCAGCAAGAATTTTGAGGGAGCGTTCATCATGCTGCCCAGCATTTTGCCGACTTCCCGGCTCTCAGCCTTCAGATCACCATAATCTTCTTCAGGCAGATAACCGCAGTCCTTGGCGAAATCCAGCCAACCATCTGTTTCCGAGTTCTCGCCATCACAGTCGCTGAGCTTGCTCACGAAATGAGCCGCGTAGCGTCGCTTGGCCCATGCTTCCCGAAGGTTCACGCAAACTGATCGTGATGCACGTCGGATTTGGTCTGTCAGCGAATATCGTTCCTCGGATGGGAATTTTTTGCTCGCAAGGAAGATGTTCATCGCCAGTGCATATGCCTTCTGGTAGACGATCAAGTCCGTGGCGGAGTTAATCTGCATATTTCAACCTCACCGATCTGACTCCTGACCTCTGATCTCTGACCTCCGGCTCCAAGCAAGCTACCGCCCTTCAGGTGCATCCCGCAAACTTCCGGGACTCCCGGTTCCGCCGTCCTTCGTCCATCCGAAGGTCATGATTCATTCTCGGGGCAGTCGCGCTGATGGACCGCCCTCACACCGCAGTTCTGCTCCTACAACAAATGATCCAGCAAGGGATTGTTCAGCAGACCACTGATCTTTGCGTGGAACTGCCGCGCCCGCTGCAACCGTTCAGCCACCACCCTCGTTTCCTCGTGAGCAGGTTGTGCTGATTTCTTCAAGGCATCCGCCAGTGTCGTCTCGACGTTCTCAAGACGCACGGCTGCCGTATCCATCTTCTTGCGCAATGTCGCCAGGACTCCCTGCCGCAGCATTGCCTTGAAATCGGTCTCCGCTTCGTAGAAATCCCGCCGATCACTCTTGACCCAGACATGTTTGACCGCGGACCAGCTCTCCAGTTGCCGGACGGTGGTGCTGACACTGGCCTTGCTGACGCCCAATTCCTCTGCGATTTCATCCAGACACAACGGTCTGGGGCTGAGGTAGAGCAGGGCGAAAACCTGACCAATAACCTGGCCCAAGCCAAAGGATTGAGTGGTGTGTCCTCCCGATTCAACGAACCGGAGGCAGGCAGCAGCCAGTTCCGGCGATTTGACGAACTCAGCCAAGGCTTTCATATCGTTCAGTTCAAACTGAACGTAGTTAACAACCAGCATGCCGCCATGGCAAGCGAAATCTCCCGTTCGACAACCCCACAGGCGGAAGTCCTGTCAGCAAGGCCAGCGCCAATACCTGTTTCAAGGGGGTGTCGTCCGCCCGCTGCTCCACAGGATTACCATGGTCACTGCCACCCAAGCGGCGCAAGCGAACAACAGCAGCCCGTCGCGCCACACCAACCGCGCCGGCTGGTCGGCCCCCTGTCCTTTGTAGAGCAACCGCAGATAGCGCCACACGCCTGCCACGACCAGCACTATGGTGTAGAGCATCGCCGACGGATGCTTGTGGCTCGTGACGAAGACGGTGTAACTCGCCAGCGTCGCCACCACAGCTGTTGCCAGAATCCCGTCGAGAATTCGTTCTGTGTAATGATCGAATACCGACCGGTGTTGCGCCGAGTCCTCGCCGTGCGCAAGCAATTCCCCGCGCCGCTTGCCCGCGCCCAGCAACAGCGCCAGTGAGAACACGCAACTGATCGCGTAGCCGCTCGCCATCACTCCCACCGCCGCGCAACCCGCAAAAACCCGCACAAGAAACCCGATGGCCACGCACACCACGTCCAGGAAGATGATGTGTTTGAGCCACTTCGAATACGCCACGGTCAGCAGCAAATACACCACTGACCAAATCGCAAATTCGCGGCCGAGCCACACGCACGTCGTGGCCACCCCCGCTCCCACGACGGCCAATCCCGCCGCCGCCGCCTTTCCGCCAAGTTCTTCGCTGGCAATGGGCCGCAGCCGCTTCTGCGGATGCTGACGATCCTGCGGCCGGTCGCAAAGATCGTTGATCACGTATGCCATTCCCGACAAACCGCAGAACGCTGCGAATGCCAGCAGCGCGTGGCCAATCGCCGCCGAATCACGAAACTGATAGGCAAAAACCAATCCCGTGAAGACGACCAGGTTCTTGGTCCACTCCCAGGGCCGCAAGCTGACCAGGAAGGCGCGCACGTCGTTCGGTCTGGCAGTGACGTTCCTGAACATGACTCTGTAAAACGATGCCGGTCAATCAACCCGCGTGGTTTTCATTCCCCACAAACACAAATACCACCTTTTTCGGGCCGTGAACTCCCAACACCAGCGTCTTTTCGATATCCGTCGTTCGGCTCGGTCCCGTGATGAACATCAGGCTCGCCGGCGATGCGCCCGGCTTGAGGCGGTCGGCAAATCGCTCGAACACAGTCTCCATGTCAGGCGCCAGTTGTGCCTCGCTGCCCAGAATCACATGCGTCGGCGCCGTCAGCGTGCTGAGCCGGCCCTCTACCGGCCCGCTGAACACCGCCAGGGTGCCCGTCTCGGCGATGATCGCGTCGCATCCGGTCAGCGCCACGTCCGCTTCGCGCGGGTCCTGGCATGTTGCCCGCGCCGCCCACGGCCGGCACACAGAATGGGCCGAGACAAAGACCTTGCCCGCAAGCAAGGCATCCAACTCGGCCACGGTCGCCACCGATCCGCCCGCTTGGGCCAGGCGCTGCTCAAATTGTTGGCGTAGTGGATTCATGCATGAACTCGCGCACACTGCGCTTCATGTGCCAAGGCTAAAGGCACCGCCCCCTTGGCGCAAGCGGGAACGAAAAGGGAGTGAGAAAACCATCGGTGACCCCTGCGCGCCATGACATGATACGGACCGTAGGCCATCTTGATGCGTAAAAGTCGCCCCATGACCCGCGCCGCCACCGCCACCGCCTTCTCGCGTCAATCAAATGTTGAATGCAAAGATGCGCCCCGTTTTTCTGACCGCGAAGCGTGGAGCGTGACTTGTGACTCGTGACTGGAGATCCGTAATTGGTAAAGCGTGATGCGTCCGAGGTGGAACGCGCCCTCCGGGCGCGTTTTCGTGGTCGAAGGAAGATGATTCAACCACAGATGCACACGGATGCACACGGATGAAAAACTCCCCATCGGTGTGAATCTGTGTGCATCTGTGGTTTCCCGATGTGTTGACGACGCCCCATCGCACGCGAGCGAAAGGCAATCGCGTCCGGAGGCCGCGATCCACCTCGAACGATCCACCTCATTCACGATTCGCGTTCCGCGTTCTGCGCCCCCAATTCTTAACTCTTAACTTTTCCGTTCCCCCTTTCGCGTCTTTTCGCGTGTTTGGCGGGCACCTTCCCTCTTCCCTCTCCGCGCTCTCCGCCGTCCCGACCTCCAACTCACGCGGCTTTCAGCGATGGCGTTGCCGGCATCTCGTCCCACGTCCGGCCGTCGAGGATTCGGCCCGCCTTCTTCTTTTGGACGCCGCCCCATTGTTTGAAGAAGAATGGCACACGGGCTTTCTGACATTGGTCGCGCAGATCCATGACCCACTCCGGGTTCATCGGCCGCGCATGCGGTCCCGACTCACCGCCCACGATCACCCAATCCATGCCGGTGAGATTGAGGTTCGGCAACGGCCCAAGCAGCGGCTCCAGAGACAGGAACTTCACCTTCGCGCCCGTGCTGCGGAGATGATCGATCCGGAAAGTGTAATCATCGTTTTCGATGCTGACACCCATCCAGACGTTGCCGGGCCAGTCCAGTTGCTTGCTGAGGCTCGCCAGCCGATCCGACCGCTTGGTCAGAAGTTGGAAACGATGCCAGTGGGCGCGGCGCATCACGTCGAACATTCTTTGGATGAACGCGGCGGGCACGTCCTTGTGAAAGAGGTCGCTCATGGAGTTGACGAAAATGACCTGCGGTTTTTTCCAGCGCAGAGGCAGCTCAAGGACGTCTTCATGGACGGCGAGTTTGAAGCCGTTCACGTAGTTCGGCTGCCCCATGGCCTGCAAGCGGAGCGCCATGCGTTCCGCGTAACAGTGTTTGCAGCCGGGACTGATCTTGGTGCAACCCGTTGTCGGGTTCCAAGTCGCTTCCGTCCACTCGATGGATGATTTCAATGCCATTATTTCAACCTTCGCCGAAGGCCATCTCCCGCTGGTTGTCGGGTCCGATCTCGCACGCCTTCGTCCAAAACTCTAACCCCTTCGGATTACCCGATGCGAACAAAAGATGATAGTAATGTTTGACGGGCCTAGCGTCCGTGTAACCAAAACCTAATCGTTTCAATCTTTGCCGGTATTCTTCGACAAATACCCGTCTCAGATCTTCATGTTTGCCCTGTGTTGCCCACGCACGAACGTCATCGCGGTCGAAGAAACTCTCATTACCAAGGAAGCTCCCATATTTTCGGCGAGCTTTGGCAAAAGAAGGATCGAGAATTGCGCTGGGCGCGTTTCGTGTTAGGTCCGTCCCCAGCGCCACGTTGATGATGAAATCGACCTTCCGCAGCGTTTTAACGATGTTTTCAATTGTCTTGAAGGGAACGTCACAATGGGTCGGATCGATGAAGCATAGGTTCAGGCAGCCCGTTGGCAGCGTGCTCAGGAGCGTTGCTACACTGTTCGGATCAGTGTAATCCCCGAGTGTCGCGCTGGCTTTGTTCGAGGCGTTGAGCGCCCCAATGCGCTTGGTAAGGATATCTATGACCGGCTCGCTATTGTCGATGAACAAAGCCTTCCGGAGCAGCACAAAAATCGGACGATTGATAATGGCCAAAGCCGTGCCGTCGATTTCCCGCCCGTCGTCTCGGATGACGCAGCGTCCCGGACCACTACAGATTTCAATGTAATTCAGGCCCTCCCACTTTGACTTCATGCCTTGGGCAAAAATGTCAAAGTAGCGGACAAGCCAGTATATCTTGTCATACGCCCAACCTCCCACGCACCGCACTTTCAGCCCATCGAGTTGCGATACTACCTCGGAACATAAACCGCCCTCGACAACCTCTTTTCGCTTCAGGCTCCCACACCTCTTACAAGGCTTGTTTCCGACTTCTCGAAGATTGAGAGGGTGGGTCTTCATTTTAGGAATGTTTGCGAATTGTATTCTTTACATCCCACGGGTTGGAAATCTCGATGAACCTCCATCGTCCAAGATTTCATACGCGCAGTGTAGGAAAAGCGCCCGCCAGCGTCAATGGTTCTGCACCAGGCATTAGACATGCACCCGCACCCGCACCGGAAGACTCGCTCATGTTCACTCCAGTGTCGTTGGGCAACCGAGCGCGGACAGTTCCCTCGCCAGCGCGAAACATGGTTCCCCAACAAACAACCCCAGCACGCACAGCCCGCCACCATACGGAAACCGCGCGAACATCCACGGCACCCCGCTCGAGTCCATGCACTCAAACACTCGCGAGAGATTGCTGTTCGAGTCCATGTCCATGCGCGCGTTGCTGACGACTCCCATCCGCTCCGCCGTAGTTTTAGGGCCTT
>CAZGGF010000247.1:0-7221 GCA_964524715.1 uncultured Verrucomicrobiota bacterium
CATCACCCTTGCTCGGTGGGTAGCCACGGCGGATTGGGTGTGAGCCACAATATCTGAAAGAATGAACCAGCGAGTTGGAAGCATTGGCAGTGAGTGGTGCCAATTGGCGTCACGTTCACCGGCCACCCGATAGCTAAGAAATTGGATTCGGATCGTTCTTGTTGATGATGGTCTCGATGATGTTGTCGCCGAGCGAGCGCCAGCCCTCGACGCGCCCAACGGCGGCCAGCGCCTCGGGGTTCTCGAGGATGCGGCGCAAGGTGGCGTGGTCCACGTTCACGATCATGGCGCTCTCCCACTTGCGCGCGAGCAGCGTGGCCGAAGTTCCCGCCATCGCGATGTCGAGGATGCCGCCCGCATCAATCTGCGTCATGTTCGCGCCGTCGTAGGCCAGCACTGGCAGAAACGACACGAGGTCTTTGACCGCGTTCTCCGGGTTCGGCTCGCCGGGCGAAAGGCCGATCCCATACTCGGAAAGCTGCCGCAGCGCGCGCGTCGGCGCGAAATCGAACACGAAGCAGATGGGCTTGAGGATTTCCTCCTCGTTCGGGTCATCGCCGTTGGGGTTCTTGATGGACCACGGCGATTGCACGCGAAACGCCGACTGAAAATACGTCTCCGGCGACTTCAGATTCCGCAACATCAGGATGGACGACCATTGCGGCACGGTGATGCCGGTGGTGAGCTTGCCGCATGACAGCGTGATGGTCTTGTTGTCGAAGCCGCTGCCGATGGCCGTGCGCACGGGTGGCAGCGCGTCCAACCCGATGCCGGCCGTTGCGCCAGCGGCGACAACCGCATCGTAGTCATGCCAGAAAACATTTTGCTTTTCGGCCAACAGGTTCGCCATCGCGTGACACGCCGCGACGTTGGGCAGAAACCAGAACGAGTGCTGTAGATACGGCAGCAGGCGCGCGTCCGAATACGGAAACGGCGGGCGCGTGCCGGTCTTGAGATACTCGACCGCCTTGGGCGCATACCCGCCGCGAATGATGTCCAGCCACTTCTGCACGTCGCTCTTGTGCTTGAACTGCGCCAGCACGCCTGTGCCGGTGGCCTCGAAAAAGGCGTTGAGATCAAACTCGTCGAACTCACCGGCGTTCGCTATCGCCACAAGCTCTTCGGGCATCTGATAGGTGAGCAATCGCATCTGCGGCAGCGCGCCGTAAGGATTCCACTTGCCGGGATTCTTCTGTGCGAACTCTTCCTTGGCGCGTTGTTCATCCGTGTAGGTCCAATTGAAAATCGCCTCCTCGATGAACTCGCCCGTCGCCAGCGCCTTGAACGGCGTGCCGGAGAGATACAGGTAAGCCTTGGTGGTGATGGGCAGGAACTCGCTCTCCTTGGCCGAGAGTTCCGTCAAATCCTCGTTCACGTCTTCCAAGCCGGCAGCGTATTCGAGCTTGGTCTCCTTCTTGGCGACCGCCTCTTCCTCGCCCTCGAACAGTTCCTTGGCCGTCTCGCGCCATGCGCCGAAGTGATATTCGTCGAACACGACCAAATCCCAGTTCACTGTGTGCAGCCATTCGTTCTTGGCCTTGATGTTGCCCGCGTCGTCCCGGCCCAGCAGGTCCTGGAACGAACCGAAATAGACCAGCGGCTTCTTCGAGGAAACGCTCGTCGGATCGCTGCCGGAATTGCGCGAGAGGTATTGCCAGCCGTCGAAGTCCGCGTGGGATTCGAGGTCCGTCTGCCATGCATCTTCCACGGCGGGCTTGAACGTCACCACGAGCACGCGCTTCGCCCCGAGTTTCTTGGCGAGCTGATACGTGGTGAAGGTCTTGCCGAAACGCATCTTCGCGTTCCACAGGAAACGCGGGACGACTTTCTTCTTCTCGGCCCAGATGGAGCGGAAGTAGTCGCAGGTCTTGTTCACGGCCTCGACCTGCTCCCGGCGCATCGCAAACGTCTCGGAGTGCGTGCCGGTGAACGCCTTGCCGGTGCGTAATTCGGTGAGGACGGTCTTCACGTCTTTGAGCGTGCAACGCATCCATTCCAGTTCGGGGTTCGCGAATTTCTTTTTGACGAGCGCGGCGCGCACCTCGTGATCGGTGAACGTCGTGCCGTCGTCGCGCTCGGCCACCTCATCCACCACGATGGTATAGTTCTTGATGTTGGCGGTCTTGAGTTGCTCGGCGACGCGCTGCCTCACGTCACGCGTGGTCTGCCCCACCTTGAGCAGTCCCGCGTGCGCCTTGTCGTCAATCGAGTAGGCGTAGATACGCGGCCGGACCTCCGGCTTGGGCGAAAGGATTTCTTCGATGGTCTTACTCATCGCTCTCGTCCATTGGACGAATCATTGACTCAATGAAGGCAATCTCCTTCTTCGTGAGTTCGTATTTCTTGTAGAGGAGAGCGTCGGTCCACTTGTGACCCCACTGTTGCTGCGGAAGCCATGAATACGTTCCCCGCGGCAGGTCTTGCGTAATCTTACGTAGCGAGATGAGAAAACGTGCAAATCGAGTGCGAAGATATGTGTCACAACTCACCGCTGCTGTTTCGGAAGAGAACGGCCCGGCAACTACGTAAGTCTGAGTGCAGACAGAGTGTGGGCCGGCAACGATGCTAGGACCAAGGACGTTTGCAGGGATCGCACCACGCTCTCCGTATGCTTTCGGGAGAAACAATTTCCAAACGGGAATGAGATGCCTGTTTTTTGTGACCGCAGAATCTTTGATCCAGCCGACTACTCGCTTCTGGTTTACGGAGACGTGTAACTTGACGGCACTCTTGAAGGACTTCTCCTCGAAATCCTCGAAGTTCGTGGCTAGGCCAAATGGCGTATCTCCGCTCACGAGGTCTGCGACCGAAGGTTCGTTCATGCGTCGAACCTTCTTCAGAATGCTAACCGCACGCGTGTCTCGCACAAAGATGTCGAACTCATCCAGCTTGCGAGCGACCGGCGGCTGCTGTTCGTCTCCAAGCATGAGACTATATTCGCAGTCGCCTTGATGATTCCCGTCCCATAAGAAGTAACCAACCCCGCCTTCAAAATCCACGCCCGGAAATGCAGTGGACATTTTCGTGTAATCAACAAGGTGGCTGATGTGTCCGCCGGTAAGCATGGACTTTCGGAACTCGTCCATGCCGCGCCCACCGGCCAGCCAGCGTGACGGAATGACCATGCTCAGAAAGCGCGGGTCAAGTTTCATCGCCTGCTCGACAAAGAGATGGTAGATGGATGAATCGCTCGTGCCGCCTGCGCCACCCTTCATTTGATACGGTGGATTTCCGATGATTACGTCGAATTGCATGTTGCCTCCAAAAATCTCGGCCAGCCGAGTCTTGATGTTGTCGGTGTGAATGAACGCGTAGGCGTGGGTTTCAAGTCCCGCCGCCCGGTCGAAAACGGATTTGCCCGCGCCGCAATACTTGCACCTGTCGCCATCCCAAGTGTGTTTGATACGCTTGAACCAAATGTTGCCATCGTCGCTGTTGAAAGACTTGGCGATGGAGTGCTTGCCCGTGGCGTGCTTGGAGCAATACACGCTGCGCCGCGCGAGCAGACTGGTGATTTGCGTGATGCCGATGCCGAACACCTGCCGGGTCAGGATGTGGTTCACGCGCTTTTCCAGATTCGGAATCTCCTGCTCCAGCCCCTTGTTGAGGCGGCTGGTGATCTCACGCAGGAACACGCCGGATTTCGTGCAGGGGTCGAGGAACTTCACTGTCTTGTCGGCCCAGATATTTGCGCCGCCGTTGTTCGCAGCCCATGCCTCGGCCAACATGTCCAACATTCGGTTGGCGAACTCCGGCGGGGTAAACACCTCGTCGTTGGAGAGATTGGCGATGCAAGTCAACACGTCCGGGTTGCGTCCGCGCAAGGCAAAGCTGGCTTGGTTGCTCATACGATGACCTCCGGCGCAAGGGCGGCCAGTTCACCCACCGTCATCGGCGGGTAGGTCTTGGTGGGCTTGAAAATCTCGTGCTTGCCGTTTTGAGCGAAGAGCGAGTCGTCGCCGCCGAAAATGGTGAGGTTGTCTAGCCGGAAGTCGCGCCGTTGGAACTTCCCCTTTCCGAGGTAACCCCACTCGGCGAAGATGATCGGTTGGCAAGTGTGCTTGCGCATGGAAGGGGCGTCACCTTGGCTACCAGAGGGTTTACAGCTTTTGCAACCTTCAGTGCGCGTGCGCATGGTGATGGCATCACCGTGGATGAGGTTTTGCGAAAGCACAAAGAACGCGGCGCGATGCAGGTCGTCCGACGGATCGAAATTCAAATACTCGGCGAAAATTTCGAGCAGGTTGGCACGGCAATCGGCGATGTTGTCCGGCAGTAGTTCGATGCCGTAAACGCACATTAACGCAAGCAAGGCGTAGTGCCGCTTCTCAAAATCGGACTTGCCGTATTTGAGTTCCACGGCGGCGAGCTTGCGCCGGAGAATCTGCACGAGGAAGTTGCCGTCCCCGCATGCCTGCTCCAGGAAGCGCGAGTCAATGCGCTCGGTCTCACCCTTCACCAAGTCGAGCATCGCCTCGACCATCCACGCCGGGGTGAAGACCTCCCCGTGGTCGGCGACTCGTTGTTTGGACTTCACCAGGCTCATGAGCAAATGCGGTCGGAGTATAGCCCGGCGTTGCGCGCTCGGCCATAAATGCCGATGTTGTCGAACGTGCTGCTGCTGGAGCCAACCAGACACGGGCAAGCATCTTCCAGATAAAGCTGTCGAAGCATCTCCTGGATGTCAGTAAACATCGTGGCCGCAGTGTATGGCGGGAAGCGGCAGGCGGGCAAGGAAAAGGGAGGAGGGCTGGCCAAGACCGCAGAATTTCCATCTTTGGCACATTTGATTGCTCGCAAAACTGACGGTCCGCCATTAAAATATGTCCAGTATTGATGCCTAACCCAATTCCAGATTTTGACCATAATCTCGTGCTTCCTCCGCACTTGGGAGACCCGGTAAAACGCGATCAGTTGTCGCCATACCCTTGCACGACATTGGAGTTGTGTCGGCGTTTTGGGACGACGGCTGATCGCCGGGCGATACTCGGAAAGTTTCTGGATTTTCGTGATCGGTTGCGGAAGGAAGGGCTGACAAATGGATTCCAGTGGCTGGATGGAAGTTTTTTAGAGGATGTTGAAACGAGGGAGAATCGACCTCCTCGTGACTTGGATGTAGTAACCGTTTACTGGGAATACGATCTGAACTTCCAAGAACGCCTCTTCGCCGTTTTTCCAGAGGTGGCGAGGCCGACATTATCGAAGACGGCCTATTTGTTGGATCACTATCCCTTTGATGCAGGGTTCGATCCGGTGGCTACGGTAGATTCAACCCGTTACTGGATTCTGTTATTTTCACACAACCGGCTTGGAGTGTGGAAGGGAATGCTGAAAGTCGACCTGAACACACCTGCTGAAGATGCGGCTGCCCGAACAGAACTTGCAAAAGTCATATCATGACAACACGCGCCCGAAGAGATTCGCTGAAGGCTCAACTGCTTGATACGCAGCGTCTGCGAGATGTCGTAAAAAAGCATCCGCTCATGTCCGTGGCATTGGGGGAGCGAGAACAAGAACTCAAAGACGAAATCGCCACGTTACCTCTTGGAAACAAAGAGGCTCGGACGGTTTTGTTGTTCTCCGGCGATCCTGTGCAGGGTTCGGTCGGGATTGATGCGAGCTTTGCAGGTCGGGTCCTCGAACCCTTTCAAAGTATGGTGATGGCCGACTACGCAGACCGCTGGCATGGGGTTGTGGGCAGTCGAGGTCGCCGTTCTGGCGAAGCTGATTCTCGGCTGTTGTTAACCGCGTTGCCACGTGGCTCGTTTGGGATGGAACTGACCCGTGCAAATAGTGAAGAGTTGTTTGAAGAAGAACAGTTGGCAGATACACTGGCTCACGTTACGAAGCTCGTGGAAGCGTCCGCTCGCAGCGATGAGGATTTTGCCGCAGAACTCGACGAAACCGCACCGCGAGTGATTCAGAATCTGAGAAACTTCCTTGACGTCGTCGCGAAGGGAAACGCCGGCCTGCGCCTTGAAAGTGGTGATTTTCGCTGTTCCATGAACCCGGTCGAGGCGAACGAAGCCTTCAATCGCGTAGCTGGCACAATCACGAATGACGAACAGGTTAATGTTCCCGGCGTATTCAAGGGCGTCTTGTTGGAATCGTGGAAATTCGATTTCGTCACCGAAGAAAACCACCGAATTGGCGGAAAAATTGACGAAAACCTGTCCGAAGATCAGGTCATTTCCCTGATGGTGAACTTCTTCAATAAGAAATGCACATCTTCATTGATGAAGACGACGGTCCTGTTCAAGAATGGTCGCGTCCGCACAACTTACACTCTTCAGGGACTCGCAGCGTTGAGCTAGGCCGGGGCCGGCGAAGTTTCGCCGTGCCGTTGTCCGATAACGGGTCGGGACGAGTTGCGCCATATACCACTCAGGCGTGTGGTATCCGCGCCGTTTCCAGTTTCGTCCTACACCCCGTCCTACACGCGAGGCTTCTTCCGTGGAATGCTCCTGACTGCTCGTGACCACTCGACGGCGGGATCGAGGGCCAATTTCTTCAACTTCCCGGGGAAACTCGCGAATCTTTTCGGCTCCGTGTGACCACTTGAGACACAAGAATCGCGTTTTATGGTTACAAATCAGGTGCTCTACCGTTGAGCTATCCCGGCATCAGCAGCACTTGCGACTGCACCCCTTGGTACTGTGGGGGATTTTGTAACATCCGACCTTCCAGAAGGCCAGTCGCCCGTCGTTCTATTTCGAGAATCTACCCGGGCCATCACCAAACGCGAGATAAAAAGTGCGTCGTCGATTGTGCACAGAAAGCCGGGAGGGCTCGCTCATTCCAAATAAGGTTTCAACTGAATGAAGTTGATGATGAGTTCTTCGCCGGGAACGGCCTTTTCGTCGTTGAAGGCGATGACCTGGGTGGAGGATTTGGCGCGGAAGACGACGCGGTTGAGGTTGATCTTGGCCACATTGCTGTTGTGCTTGTAGCGGCCGGTGTTGCGCTTGTCGATGTGGACGAAGCTCTTGTCGGCAACGATCTCAGCGCCCTCCAATTCCACATCAATGCCGTAGTGGCGCGGGTTGTGCTTCTTTCCGATGAGGTCCTTGCGGTCGGCGGTGACGAATTGCAGGCAGTAAGCCTTGCCCACTTCCAGACCCTGCACAGTCTGGCTGATGCGGTTCGGCTTGCCGTCTTTCCGGGTCATCACGCAGACCGTGTCGCCCGCCTTGCCGCCACCCCAGCGGCCCTGGCTGTTCT
>CAZGGF010000248.1:0-1894 GCA_964524715.1 uncultured Verrucomicrobiota bacterium
CGCGCCCGTCGCGCACGGGCGGCCGTGGGCGGCATTGCAGGGATGACCGCCCCAATCGCCGTAACTGTCGGGCTTGCTCCGCTCCCCGCTGTTGCCGAGGCAGAGCATGACACGCAGGCCGTCACGCTCCCAACCGTCGAGACAGCGGTCGGCGATCCACGCGATGCGTTGGTTATAGACGCCCGCGCCGCCGTAGCTGCGCATATAGTGGCCGGGACGCGACCATTTCAGTTTCGGGTTGTGAGTCCATTCCAGCCATGTCCAGTGACAAAACGTCCAGGCGCGGGCGGCATTGCAGCCTGCCTCGGCCAGCAGCCGCGAGTGACGCCACGTCGGCCAGTCGTTTTGCAGGTTATGGCCGATTGGGATGAACGGTGTGCCATCATCGAACTCGAAACGGCGCTGTGCGCGCGGACTGACACGAACGAAACCGCGCCGATCCGATGCCATTGTTTCGAACTTCATTGGCTCCGATTCGACACGGCCTGAACGGTCGCGCGCCATGACACGGCAGTGATACGTGCCAACCTCGGTTGGCGTGAACCGGACCTTCCAGAGCGGCGCTCCGGCTGCCTCCAACAACGGCGCGGTGGTTTCCTTCTCTTCTCCCATCACGCGATACGGTTGATAGAAGAAGCCCGCAACCTTCACTTGCACGCCGCCCGGAGTGGTGAATTGCGCCGTGACCTCGACCTGCTCGGGATCGAACGGGTTTGTGTACGTTGCGGTCAGCCGCAGCGTCAACTCCAGCTTTTCAAACCGGCCGACACGCGTTGCGCTTGGCTCCACCGATTCGATCGCGAGCTTGCCCGTCGAGTTCAATATCGGCAGTTCCGGCTGAATGTCCGCAGCGCCACAACAGCAAGCTGAGAAGAAGAGTGCGAAGAGCCTGAGGTTCATTGCTGCAAATCAACTGCCACGCGGTGGGATGGTGAAGAAGGGACCGCGCACTTGGAGGGAATCAGCCTGAGCGAGGCGAATCTGAGCAGCGCCGTCCATGCTGAGCACGGCGCGGCGGAAGCCGGTGGGCGTGATGCCTTCGAGCCGGTGAAAAACGCGCGTAAAGTGGTGCTGGTCCTCGAAACCGGCGGCGAGCGCGGCTTCCTTGACGGTGGCGGCTTCGTGCCAGAGAACGCCTTTGGCAACGCGCAGCCGCAAGCGCACCAGAAAGCGCAGTGGCGAGACACCAACGGCTCGGTGAAACACGCGGCAGAAATGCTGTTTGCTCAGGTGCGCTTCGCGCGCGATTTCGGCGAGCGTCAGTGGCTTGGCAACATTCGCCTCCATGAACGCCAGCGAGCGGCGCACCGGCTCCGGGTGAAGCTGCTGCGAGCCGACGCGTTCCTTCCAGCCGCGACTGCGGCGATGGAGGATGGCGAGCAGTTCCATCAAGCCTGCACGCACCATCAATTCATAGCCGGGCGCTTTCGTTTCGGCCTCTTGAATCACGCGGTCGAACAGCACTGGAATCCGCGGGTCATCTGCAACGTGGATCTTCAATGGCAGTCTCAGTTCCCTGGGCGGGGCGGGCGTGCGCCACGGATAACGCCGGGCTTTGGGAGTCAGCGAGTCCATTGGGCGGGTTTCGTAGTCGCCTGCCCAATCGTAATCGAAGCGAATGAAGCGAAACCACATCGACTCGCGGTTGCCGATGCGGAGCATGGTCGGGGTGCCTGCCGGGATTAGCATCAGGTCGCCGGCTGAAGCGCTCGTCGGCCTTCGCAACGAAATTTCCCCCACCCCATAAACCAAGCCACACTGACCTGATGAAGAAAGACTGGCCACTTCACCGCATTGCACCGTTCGTCCGCTGGACGGGCGAGGTCCGCGTGCCAACCGGCTACTTCCGCAAGCGCCGCTACATATTCGACCAGATTTTCGTTTACGTGCTCAG